>JBBAFX010000186.1:0-4680 GCA_041655195.1 Trueperaceae bacterium | reverse complement strand
CTCGCTCGAGGCGTTCCGCGCTCTCGTGGTTACGGCCCAGCACTTTCAGCGCGCCGCCCACCACCACGTCGCGGAGCGGGGTTGGGGGCGCAGCCACCAGCGCGTCCCAGCGCAGTACCGCCTCGGGCGCTACGCGCCACAACTGCTCGTTGACTTCCTCCAGCACGTCGGCTAGTCCAGCATCGTGGCGGCACCGCTCGAACGCTTCGGCGCGCTCCAGGAGGGGCAGGCGCGCTTGCTCACGGCCCAGAACTACTCTGGCGGCCGTTAGGTGCGACCCGAGCACGGCCTCCGCCACCAGCGAGTGCAGCTTGAAGCCGCCCTCCGTGAGCTGCGCGAAGCCGCTGCGCGCGAGCTGCTCCGTGACGGGCCGCGCCGCGGTGATAGGGAGCAGCGCCACGGTGGCCAGGAGGAGCAGCTCCTCCCACTCCGCGCCGCTCAGGCTCTCGCGCATGCCTTCCAGCAGCCCGGTGCGTTCCGGCAGTTCCCCCGTCAGCAGCGCGAAGTGCAGGGGGAGGGGCCAGCCATTCGTGCGGCGCCACACGTCGCGAGCGCGCCCCGGGTCGGCGTACATGGCCTCAGCTTCTTGCTCGCTGAACTTCAGGTCCTCACCGGTCAGGTGCACGAGGCGGCCGCTGGTCACCAGGCGCGGCAGTTCGGAACACGTGAGCGGCCCGCGGCTGGCCAGGAGCACCAGGCCGCCGGGCTCCTTCAGGAGCGGCGCGAGCTCCTCGTGACTGGCGAGAGTCTCGAGGTCCTCGATGACCAGCAGCGTCGGTTCGCTCCAGAGCGCTTCCAGCAGCAGGCCCCAGGGTGCGCTGGTGGGTAGCTCGAGGACTTGAGCCACGAGCGCTTTAGGTTCCCGGCCTTGCACGGCCGTCCAGAGCACACGCCAGCCGCTGGCCTCGAGCTCGTCCGCCCAGTGGCTGGCGAGCACGGACTTGCCGTAACCGTACGGCGCTTCTAACCAGACGACGTAGCCAGCGTCGTCAGGTAACGAACTAAGCAGACGACGGCGCTTGAGGTGATGCGTGCTTGCCCTTGGGCGGTAGCTCAGCATGACGGACTGATGACGACTATAGCGCCCAGAACGCTCCATCGACCGCGCCTGAAGTAGGCGGTCTGACACGAAGGCGGCGTGCGTTTAAGCGAAATTTATGCTCTCGCCCCGTACTTTCTGTGCACGCGCCCGTTGTACCGAGCGGCGCGGGCGGAGTGTGGGGAATGGGAGACGAAGAGCGGGTGATCGGGAAGGTGGAGAACGACGAGGCGAGCGCCGAGCGGGCGGCGTTGCGGGAGCGTATCGAGAGGCTCGAGCAGCTGGTCCTGACGGGCGAAGCGACGCTGGACGACTACGGCGCTCTGGCGCTCGCTCAGCTGGAGTGGCAACGAACGCAGGCCAATTAAGCGGTTCTTAACTGCGCCGAACCTAGATTCTCTGCATGAGAACTTTACGCGTCCTCTTATCCGCCCTACTCGTCCTGGTTGTGGCTGCCTGCGGTGGCCCTAGCACGAACTTCCCGCCACCCACTGGCGGCGTGACCATCAGCGTGCCCGCGGCTAACGCCGAGGTGGTCACCGGCAGCATCTTCAGGGTCGAGGGCACGGCGCCTCTCGATTCCGAGGTGAGCGTTTCGATAGGCGGGGGCGCCCCAGTGGGCGTCAACTACCGTGCGCCGGAAGATGACCGCCTGCCCTGGTACGCCTGGGTGACCGCCGGCGCCGTTGGCACCGACACGATCCAGGTAACCGCCACAAACGACGACGGTTCCTCGCAGGCTTCCGTTCAGGTGCGGGTCGTGGACATCAGGCCCTACGGCGCCTGGGCCGGGGTCTTCCACATAGACCGGCGACCGACGGGCGGCGAGATGGAGGAAGGCGGCACCATGATGGTCTGGTACAACAGCCGCTGGTTCCGCATGTACTTCGCCAGGGCCGGGGTCGACGTAGAAGGCACCACCGACGGTTGGGACCTGATCGACAACGCCGGCTTACGCATAACGGGCACCTACCACCCGGCGGGCTCCACCCGCCCCAGCGGGCTCGTGTCTGAAACGGCGTGGGTCAGTTACCGCGTGGAGCTAGAGACCGGTGAGATCATCGAGGCGGAGTTGGATCAGGACTTCTGAGCCTCCGGCTCTGACACCAGGACGGGCGGTGGCCGTGCGGCGCTTGTGTGGCGCTGCCGCCCACCGCCCGTCCCATGAAACCGCCTTCACCTGAAGGTTCAGTTTGGCTTCAGGAGGCGTTGCTACGGTGCCCTTATGAAGGAGGTTCCACTATGACTGCAACCGCAGTTCGAACCGTGATAACCGCCCTGTTCATGAGCGCCGTCGTTTTCGCTCAGAGCTTCGAGGTCTCGCCACAGGCCATAGTCGTGAACACCGCGCCCGGGTTCGGCGTGGACGTCTGGCTGAACAAGGACGCGTCCGGCGAGGGTACGCCCGTGTACGAAGTCGGCGAGCAGGTGAGGATCGGCGTGCGGGTAGACGAAGCGAGTTACGTGTACTTGTTCGATATCCGCACGAACGGGGAGGTCACGCAGATCTTCCCGAACCGTTACGACAGCGACAACTACCTGCGCGCGAACGAGACCCGCACCTTCCCGCCAACCCAGGCGCGGTACGTGTTCGACATCGCGCCGCCTTACGGCCTCTCGAAGGTCGTGGCCGTGGCCAGCAAGAGCCAGCTCGACACCAGCCAGCTGGCCAGCTTCCGGATGGAAGCGGACTTCGCCACTAGCAACATCGGTGAGGAAGGTTTCATTCAGAGCTTCGCCATCGTGGTGAGGCCCGTTCCTCAGCAGAGCTGGGTTACCGACACAGCCCTGTACCACGTGGGTTCGCGCCCCGCGCAGGCCACGCCGCAGCCGCAGCCGAGACCGACCGTCGAGTTCTTGAACGACTACCTGGGCCTAACTGCGTACCCCGACTCTAACGTCACGCGGGTGAGGAAGGACGGCCGCGACTCCAAGAGCACCTTCACCACCACCGCCCGCCTGCGCGACGTTTACGATCATCTGCACCAGCAACTGGTGCGTGACGGCTGGCGCCGCACGGACATCGACCGCGATGACGACGAGATAGAAGCCGAGTACCGCCGTGACCGTCAGAAGTTCGAGCTTGAACTCGAACGCGAGGGGCGGAACCGGTACGTGCTGGATATCGACTTCGACTAAGGTAGTGGACCTGCCGTAGGTTTGGGGTTGGGCGCCCCGAGACCCTGTTACGTCTCGGGGCGTGTTGGTTCCGGCCGCTAGGTCGGGAGCGTGCTGCTTGATTTAGCCTGGGCTTCATTTAAGGCTCTGCTAAGCACCGAATGTCTACAATCCCGACAACCGCATTGAAGCACTGACGCACTCTTTGCGCCGGGGGTAAGTCGGCCTGCACGGGCAACTGGTCACCCCTGGGGCAGCTGTCGCTCAATGACCGGAGGTCGGGCATGAAACGTTTGGTGATATTCGCGTTGGCAGCGGTCACGCTGCTGTTTCTCACGGGCTGCGGTGGCGGTGGTGGCGAGCAGAGCCAGTTGCCTGAAGGAACGTGGGGCGAGTCGAGCTGGTCTCAGGTTCGGTGGGGGCCGTGAAGCGCCGGTTCCTGCTTGGACTGACGCTGCTCGGCAGCCTGGCGGTTGCCCTTGGCTTGGGTTTGATGTCGGTACCGCATAAGTTCGAGGAAGGCAAGACGATGAGCGCCAGCGGCATGAACGCCAACCTGGCTGCCGTCTACGCAAGCATCCGTGCTGCGAGCGACAGCCTGGAAGCATCCAGGCTTGTGCACATGGATTTCAAGGACCGATTAGACGAGGTCTTCCCGGCAACGGGTAGCGCTTCTAGCCTTCCTGACGGCCTGTCGCTGCAGCAGGTGAGCCCCAGGGTTGAGCCAGGTTCGCTTGCCGACCCCAGCATTGTGAACGGTTTCTTCAGTAGCTTCGCTGCGCAGACGAGCGAGGCCGATGAGCTTGCACTCGCGCTCTTCGGGGAACTTGAGGCGCTTTCTGAGCGCCTGACGGCTGCTGAACAAGCCTTTGGCCTAACTGTCAATGAGCCCACCGAGGCGGTCGTGGCGCCGTACACGGCACCTAACCTGACGGAGTTTTGGCGCAACACACGCACCGTGCCTGGCGAAATGAACGACAATTTTGCGGCTGTGATCACGAGCCTGGAATCGGTCGAGCAGAACGCCGCTGAACTGGCGGCCTGGATCGTCCGTCTAAGGCCGCGGCTCGAGGCCGTGGAGAAGGCGGCTGGAGTCGGCGACCCGGCCGAGCCCGGCGCCGTGTTCCAGGCAGCGGTTGGTTACCACGAGCCTGCCGTGGTTAGCGTCCACCCTCCGTCGATCTTGCTGGTCCTGTTCTCGTTCGTGCCGGAGTCTCCCGGAGACGTGGTTGCCGTCACCATCACGGGCCCACCGGGCTGGAACCAAGGTAATCCGCTTGAACTGGAAGACGGTCGCCGCTATGAGAAGGGGCTGCGTCTGGTGTACGGAGTACCCAGGAGTTTTATGCTGGACGGCGATTACACGGTAACCGCCACGGTGGGCGGCAAGACTCACACGGTTAAGTCAACGCTCGATGCGTCCCTGCGTTTTCCGGGCGTCCCCGAGGAGCACATCTACGTGCATGACGTGGACGAGGACGGGATTCACCTGAACTGGAACCCTGGGGCCGGGGCGGTCAGCT
>JBBAFX010000185.1:0-4733 GCA_041655195.1 Trueperaceae bacterium | reverse complement strand
GAGCGGCATGATGATGAGCCACAGCAGTTGCAGCGGGTTGGCGCCGTCTATCTGGGCGGACTCGTCCAGTTCGCGCGGCAAGGTCAGCATGAACTGCCGCAGCAGGAACACGAGCGCTGCGCCGCCCGCGAAGAAGCCTGGCAACGTTATGGGGTTGAAGGTCCTCAACCAGCCGAGCTCGTAGAAGAGCACGTACTGCGGCACCAGCGTGGCTTGCGCGGGCAGCATAAGCGTGCCCAGCATGAGCGCGAAGACCACGTTGCGACCGGGCCACTGCAGGCGACTGAACGCGAACGCCACCACCACCAGGCTGGAGACGGTGCCGAGCAGCACCATGAGCACCGTGTAGATGCTGTTGCCGTAAGCGCGGTAGAAGTTCCGCTCGGCGAGCTGCTTGGTGTAGTTGCTCCACTGCGGCTCCGCCGGGAAGATCGACAGTTGCGCCTGGCTGACCTCTTCTATGGTCTTGAGGGAGGTACCGCCCATCCACGCCACGGGGAAGAGAAAGAAGGCGCCGGCGCCTACCAGCACCGCGTAGAAGAGCACCACCAGGGTGTAACGCCAGCCGCGCCGGAACACGTCCAGCAGGGCGGGCTTGCGGCGGCGCGAAGTGGCGGCGGCGCCCGCACGTTCGGCGCCCGCCTCGGCGCCCCGCTCGGCACCTGAAAGGTTGCGGCCAGTGAGTTCACTCATAGTGCACCCAGCGGCTGTAACGGAACTGCGCCACGGTTAGCAGAACGATGAGCACCGCGAGGATCCAGGAGGCGGCGGCGCCCTGCCCGATCTCGAGCTGCCGGAACGTGCGGACGAAGAGGAAGTAAGCGGCCGATGCCAGGCTCTGCTCCGTCTGCGTGTTCTGGATGATGTAGACCGACTCGAAGGTCTGCAGCGCCGCGATGAGCCCGATAACCACGTTGTAGAACATGGCCGGCGAGATCATGGGCAGGGTTATGCGCGTGAACTTCTGCCACCCCGTGGCGCCGTCCACGCTGGCCGCTTCGTACATGGAGCGTGGCACGCCCTTAAGGGCGGCCAGGAATATGAGCATGCCAGCGCCGCTGCTCCACATGGTTATGAGCACCAGCGAGGGTTTGGACCAGAGTTCGCTCGAGAGCCACAGGGGCACGCGGTTGGCGTCCGGGAACTGCGCAGCCACCTGCCGGAAGAGCGCGAAGTGGTGCTGCGGCGTGCCGGTGGCGGCCGCTACGGCGTCGAACGCCTGGAAGTACCTGATGCCATCGAGGAAGCCGCCTACCGCCAGCAGGCCGAAGGCGACCGCGCTGCCCGTTAAGAGGCCGCGGCGCCACCGATCGCTGAGGTTGCCAAACGCCACGAGCGCACATAGCAGCAGCACGAGCGCTAGGAGCCAGAGAGGCGAGGCGGCGTGCTGCGCGAAGCCTTGCCGCAGGTAGTCGGCGCTGCCCGGCTCTAGCAGGCTGCTCCTTAGCGTGATGAGCTGCCAAAAGGTACCGAGGCGCTCGTGCAGGTGCGGCATGAAGCTGCCGCCCACCACGGCGCGGACCACCAGGAGCACTACTAGTAGCGCCCCGAGCACCTCGACGGCGGTGCCCGCCACTTGCCGGCGCGCCCCAGCGACGGCGGCCGCTAGCAGGGCCAGGCACAGCCCGAGGCCGAGCAGGGCCGGCAGCACGTACATGAGGGGACCCACCGGGTCGGCGCGGGTGACGCCGATGAAGAAAGCGTTGAAGCTCTCGACCGTATATATGAACGTCCGGTACAGCCAGTCGAACGGCGTGAAGGCGTCCGCGAAGCGTTTCAGTGTCACGTTCACGAAGCCGCCGTTGCTGGCCAGCATGTAGCGCCACGCCAGGAGGATTGCGGGACCGCCCGCCAGAATGACGGGCACGTAGAACACGAGCCGGAAGAAAGCCATGCCGCGCAGTGGCCGCGCCACGAGCAAAGCCATGCCGAGGGCGGTGGCTATCTGCAGGGGCACGCCCACCAGGGCGTAGTAGCCGGAGTTGTACATGGCCTGCATGAAGCGCCGGCCCTGGGCGCCTATGCCGCCCAGCAGCACGCGGTAGTTCTCCAAGCCTATCCACTCAAGCGAGCGGCCCAAGCGGTAATCGGTAAAAGAGTAGTAGAGAGATAGCACGGCGGGACCGAGCACGAAGATCACGAAGCCGAGCAGCCACGGCGAGGCCAGGGCGTAACCCCAGAACACGCGGCGGCGCTGGAGTACCCCCAGGCCGCGCGCGCCGGCGATGGCCTGCGCCGCCCGGCCCACCAGGTAGCTGCCCACGATGATGAACGCCACCGTGCCGAGCGACCAGTAGAAGTTGTGGAGTCTGGCAGCGACGCTAGGGTCCACGTTCAGTCCAACCGTTCAGGATAGATAGGGGCGGGGCCGCGCTGGTGAACGCGGCCCCGCGAAGTGCCTAGAGGTAACCATTGTCCTCGAGGATGGCGTCGTACTCCTCCTTGAGGAAGAGCTGCGTGTCTTCAAGGCTCTGCTGGTCGGAGAGGTACATGCTGACCTGCTCCACGATCAGGGGCCTGAGTTCCGCGCTGGCGCGGATGTCGGAGAAGGCGCGGCCGTAGTTCACGGCGGCGTCAAGCATGGCGTCCCACACGGGGTTGGCGCGCAATTCGCTCCAGGCGTCCGTGCGCACAGGCGTGAAGCCGGCCACGGTGCTGAGGGTGATGGCGTTCTCGCGGCTGCCGATGAACTTGAGGAACTCGGCTGCAAGCTCCTTGTCCTGCACGTAGGCGGGGACGGAGAGCCAGTCGGTGAACACCTGCACGAGGGGCGCGCCGTTCGGACCGGCCGGGTAGGGGCCTATAGCGATCTGCTCCCACAGCGGGTCGCTGGTTGGGGGCATGTTCCACATGGGGAAGATGCCGCTGGCCACGAGCCCGGAGGCTATGGGGTAGCCGCTGATGGGCGGCAGGCCGGCGGTGAGTTCGGTGGGCTGCACGGCGCGGCGGCGGTCGTACATGAACTTGAGGGCCTCGGCGGTGGCGGCGCTGTCGAAGGCGCTGCTGCCGTCGGCGTTGTAGAGTTCCCCGCCCGCGCTCCAGATGTAGGCGATGAACTCCTGCGCGTCGAACAGACCGCCGCCGATGTCCATGAAGCCCATCTTGGTCATGGCGTTGTCCTCGACCGCGGAGTTGGCGGCCACGTACGCCACCGAGTCGGCGAACGTGAGCGGCGGGATGGCGCCAGCGTCAGCGGAGATGTCCGTGCGGAAGAACATGGGCCGCGGGCTCATGAGCAGCGGCAGGCCCACCATGTGGCCGTCGTAGCGGGCCACGTCGAGCGCGGCGGGCAGGAAGTTGCTCAGTTCCTCCCAGTCGGCCAGGTACGGGTCGAGGTCGGAGAGGAGGTCGCCGAAGGTGGCGGCGTACTCCGAGCCCAGGTAGACGATGTCGGGGCCGGAACCGGTGGTGATCCAGCCGGCCACGGCGGCGTCGAAGTCGCCCCAGCCGCCGGTGAGGATGTCCACGATCACGTCCGGGTGCTCCGCCTCGAAGGCGGGGAACGCCACCTCGCGGAACCAGGTCATGGTGTCCTCGGTCAGGCCGGTGATGTAGATCTCCAGGGTGCGCTGGGCGTTAACGCTGCCCAGCAGCAGGGCCATGAGCCCTACCAGCATCAGTGTTCTCTTCCTCATCCTCGCCTCCATCGCTTTCAAGCGTACTTCCGGTGGTTGTGCGGCGTGCGCCTGGCCGTGGTTGGCTGGCGCCCCTTTCGCTGCTGCGCTGTAGGCAGCAGGCTGGCTGTTGCGTCCACCTCCCTCACTGGTCGAACGTGCACCAGTTAGTAAAGCAGCGTTACTTACTTTGCGTGATGACAGGTTAGGGGCTCGAAGAAACCGTTGTCAAGCCCCTCAGCACGCCCCGCCGGACACCGAGCCGTGCCCACGATGTAACTTGAAGCCGCATGGCCAGCCAGCCGGAGCCCCTCGCCATAACAGCCGCGCGCGTCGTCACCCCAGGCGGCGTGCTTCAGAACGCCACGTTGGTAACGGACGGCGAGCGGATCCTGGGCGTGACCCAGAACGAACCGCCGAGCGGCGTCACGCACCTCCTTTTCGAGGACGCCACGCTGCTGCCCGGCTTCATCGACCTGCACGTGCACGGCGGCGGCGGCTGGCGGGTGGGCGTCGACACCGACCTGCTGAACCGGCCCGACGCTGATCCCGACCCCCTCGTGAACATGAGCCGCTTCATGGCCAGCACGGGCGTGACCGGCTTCCAACCCACCCTCTCCACCGCCTCCAAGGAGGAGATGCTCGCCACGGTCACCAGCGTGGCGCGGCTCGTGGGGCAGGACCTACCAGGAGCGGACGTGCTCGGCACGCACCTGGAGGGCCCGTACCTGAACGTGGCCCGGAAAGGCGCGCAGCGCGAGGAGTTCATCAGGCCACCGGACCGCGAGGAGTTCCTGGAAGTTTGGCAGGCGTCGCGGGGCACGGCGCGCTACGTGACGCTGGCACCCGAACTACAGGGCGCCGCGGAGTTCACCGAGTGGCTGACTGGCCTGGGAGTCTTCGTATCAGCGGGCCACACCGACGCGCGGGCCGAAGACATGGAGCGCGCCTACGCGGCCGGCCTGCAGGGCGTGACGCACCTCTTCAACGCCATGCGCGGCCTGCACCACCGCGAGCCGGGCGCAGCCGGTTGGGCGCTAGCGCACGGCCGCGTCTGGGTGGAACTCATAAGCGACGGCGTGCACGTGCACCCCACCGCCATGCGGTTGGCCCTGCGCG
>JBBAFX010000184.1:0-4776 GCA_041655195.1 Trueperaceae bacterium | reverse complement strand
ACGGTAAGTACCCGGAGCCGACAGCGTCACCACGCGACCCGTGACCGAGACCGCGGGCGAGTCGGCGCTGACCGTGCCGACGTCGAAGCGCACCTCCACGACCTGACCGTCCACTGCACCCACCCCAGCGGGGGGCCCGGCATCAGATCCGCCCGACTGCGCCAACGCCACGCCAAGCGCCAAGGCAGCGACCAGCACCATGGCCAGCGCCACGAGAGAAGCCTTCGCTGACCTCAACCTGGGCAGCCCTACCGGCCGAACCGACGAGTGCCCGAGTGCGCGAGGGCCGTTATTCGCTTGCATGCCCTCAAAGTACCCGCTAGCTGTACCTGCCCACGTTCAGCAGCCCGATATCGAGCGAAGGCTGCTCGCCCGCCACCAGTTCGCCCACCAGCTTGCCCGTGACCGGCGCTAGGCTCACGCCCATCATCGAGTGCCCCGTGGCCACCGTAACGTTAGCGTGGCGGGGCGAGTTACCCAGATACGGCAAACCGTCCGGCGAGCAGGGCCTGAAGCCGTGCCAGCGCGGCGGCGCGTCGAACTCAGCGCGCTTCAGGTCAGGGAAGTAGCGCAGAGCGGACTCGATGATGCCCTCCACCCGGACCGCGTTCGCGCCGTCGTCGAAGCCCGCTATCTCCATGGTGCCGCCCACCCGCAGGCGCTCACCCATGCGAGTAACCGCCACGCGCGCCTCCGAGAGGATGGACGGCACGCGTAGTCGCTGAGAAGGCTGCTGGATGGTCATGCTGTACCCCTTGCCTGGCTGCATGGGCAGCGTCAAGCCCAGCTGGCGGCCCACCGAACCCGACCAGCTGCCGGCCGCCACCACCACGTGATCAGCCTTAAGGCTGGTAGGCGCAGCGCCGGCCGCGCGGTACTCGACCGAACTCAGGCGCCCGCCCGCCTCGGAAAAGCCGGTCACGTCCGCCCCGAAACGCAGGTCAACGCCGCTAGCTCGCAACTTCTCTTTGAGAACGCGCATGAACTTAGCCGGATCGAGGTGAGCGTCCTCCGGGTAGTGCACGCCGCCTACCACGTTCAGGGTTATGCCGGGTTCCAGGGCCTGCACCCCGGCCCGGTCGAGCACGTTGGCGGCCATACCCAGCTCGTGCGCCAGCGCCGCCACCTTGGCTTCCTCTTCCAGTCCGTGCTCGGTGGCCGTCAGCATGGTCAGGCCCTGCCGCTCGAAGTCGAAGCCGCCGCCCAGCTCCTCGTTCAGCTGCACGTACAGGTCGCGGCTGGCGAGGTTCAGCGCCAGGATGAGGGGCGCGCTGCGCTGCACGTGCTGCGCGGTGCCGGCGCGCCAGAAGCGCCAGCCCCAGCCCAGAACGTCCGCGTTCAGGCGTGGCTTGATGTAGAACGGGCTCTTCGGGTTAGCCATCCAGCGAATGCCCTGCGCCACCACGCCGGGCGCCGCCAGGGGGATGAAATGGCTAGGTACCACCATGCCGGCGTTACCGAACGAGGTGGTGTTACGCCCCTCAGCGTCGCGCTCGAGGACCGTAACCTCGTAACCGCGCTCCCGCAGGTAATAGGCGCTGGTGAACCCCATGATGCCGCCGCCCACCACCACTACGTGGCCGCTCACGGGATACCCCAAGCGAACTCATCGGCCGGGTCGATCACCAGGCTGCCCTCCGCCATGACGTGCGCGCGGCCCGTAATGACCGGGAGGATCCTGGGCGCGGAAGCCCCGCCGCCCGGGCCGCCGACCGGCGCGGCGCCGGCCGGCAGGCCGGAAGCGTCACCAGCGGCGGCGCTGGTCGCCCACTCGTAGCGCCCCTCGAAGCGGCTGCCTATCACGCTCTCCTGCACCCACGTCTGCCCGGGCGCCAGTTTGCCGTCCGCCGCAAGGCACGCGAGCTTGGCGCTGGTGCCCGTGCCGCACGGCGAGCGGTCGTAAGCCATGCCGGGGCACAGCACGAACGAGCGCGAATCGGCGCCGTCCTCGCCAGGCACGAAGAGTTCCACGTGGTCGATCTCGCCACCGCCGTCGCCGGTGATACCCGCGCTAGCCAGCGCCTGCTTCACCCGCCACGAGAAGTCCGTCAACGCCGCCAGGTCGGTGGCGTCCACGGTCAGGCCGAACTGGTCCACCGGGTCCGTGCAGAGGAAGAACCAGTTGCCACCCCACGCCACGTCTCCAGTCACGGTCACTTCTTCGCCGCGCCACTCCACCTGCACGCTCACACCGGCCGCGTGCCGGTAAGCCGGTACGTTGTGCACGCTCACGCTGCCGTCCGCATGCAGTTCCGCGGTCACGTCGCCGACCGGGGTCTCTATGACGTGACTGCCGGGCTGCAACTCGCCCATGTAGGCCAGGGTGGCCACCAGGCCGATGGTGCCGTGCCCGCACATGCCCAGGTAACCCACGTTGTTGAAGAAGATGACCCCGGCCGCGGCCGCAGGGTTCACGGGTTCGCAAAGGAGCGCGCCCACCAGCACGTCCGAGCCGCGCGGCTCGGTCACGGCTGCGCGCCGGAAGTCGTCGTGTTCCGCCCGGAAGCGCGCCAAGCGCTCGGCCAAGCTGCCGCTGCCAAGGTCCGGGCCGCCGACCGTGACCAGGCGGGTGGGTTCACCACCGGTGTGTGAATCTATGAACGAGATCCGCTTCATGGCGCTCTCTACCTTCCCCTTCCGGGTGCGTTACCGCGCGGGCCGAGGGGCCCGGACCTGACCGCACCAGTTAGCATCTGACCAACATGACTGCACCTACCCCCGCCAACGCCAGCCCTCACGACCAAGGTTCCCGCCGGGAGCGTTACACGCTGCCGGGCATGGTGGTTACCAACCACCGCTTCGAGGTGCCGCTCGACCACGCCGACCCGAGCGGCGAGAGTATCTCCATCTTCGCCCGCGAGCTGGTGGCTAAGGAGCGCCGGAACGACCGACTGCCGTACCTGGTCTTCTTCCAGGGCGGGCCGGGCGGCGCCTCGCCTAGGCCGGAAGCGCGCGGCGGCTGGATAGACCGGGCGCTGAACGATTACCGGGTGCTGCTCCTCGACCAGCGCGGCACGGGTCTCAGCACGCCCGTCAGTTACCAGACGGTCACGGCCCGGGGCGACGCCCAGGCGCAGGCCGACTACCTGGCCCTCTTCCGGGCCGATTCCATCGTGGCCGACGCGGAACTCATCCGCCAACGCCTGGCCGGCGGCGAGAAGTGGGCCATCATCGGTCAGAGCTTCGGCGGTTTCTGCGTGCTGCGGTACCTGTCGGTGGCGCAGTACGCGCTTTCCGCCGCGTTCATCACGGGCGGCATCCCGTCGCTCACCGGCCCCGCCGACGCCGTCTACCGCGCCACTTACCCGCGCGTGGAGGCCAAGAACCGCGAGTTCTTCGCCCGTTACCCGCAGGCGCAAGCGCTCGCTAGCAAGGTCGCCGACCACCTGCTGGCCAACGACGCGCGCATGCCCAACGGCCAGCGCCTCACGGTGGAGCAGTTCCAGCAGCTCGGCCTCGATTTCGGCGCCAGCGGCGGTTACGAGAAGATCATGGACCTGCTGGAGCGCGCCTTCGTGACCGTGAACGGGCGTGAGGAGCTGAGCTACACCTTCCTGCACGGCGTGTTCACCGCCACCGGCTTCCACACGGGCCCCATCTTCAGCGTGCTGCACGAGGCCATCTACTGCCAGGCCGACCCCGCCAACGCCGCCTCCAACTGGGCCGCGCACCGCGTGCGTGCCGAGTTCCCGCAGTTCGATTACGACCCCGGTAAGGAGTTCCTCTTCACCGGCGAGATGATCTACCCGTGGATGTTCGACCAGTTCGAGACCCTCAAGCCTCTCAAGGCAGCGGCCGAACTGCTGGCGGCTAAGGACGACTGGCCCGCCCTCTACGACCTGGAAGTGCTGGGCGCCAACCGGGTGCCCACCGCGGCGGCACTGTACTTCAACGACATGTACGTCGACCTGGGCATCGCCCTCGAGTCCGCCGCGCGCATACCCAACTTGGAGGTGTGGGTCACCAGCGAGTACGAGCACAACGGCCTGCGCGCCGACGGCGCCAAGATCCTGGGGCGGCTGATGGACATGCTGCCCGTGGTCGAGGGCTGAACTAGCTACCCCAGCCGCGCGCCCGCCACCTGGGCGCAAGGCGCTAGAACCCAAGCTGGGCGCCAGCTTGGTCACCGCACTCAACGCACCAGGAACCCGGCGCCCAGCTCGTCACCTTCCTGCATGACCCACTGGTTGAAGCCCAGGATGTGGGCGCTGCCGCTCACCTCCGGCACAACGGCGTCGAAATCTCCCACGCGCGTGCGCGTTACGGCCTTGCCGGTGAAGAGCGAACCCACGATGCTCTCGTTCCGGAACTCCTCGCCCAGCTGCAGGCTGCCGCGCGCAACGAGCTGCGCCACGCGCCCTGAGGTGCCCGTGCCGGTGGGCGAGCGGTCGACCTCTCGCTCGGCGAAGACGCAGATGTTGGCCTGGTGATTAGCGGGGTCGCGCGGGGCGCCGTCGATGATCGTGCCGTAAAGCGTGTTCAGCTCCGGCACGGTGGGGTGCTCTATCTGCACGGCAGCCATCACTGCCCGCTTCACCTGATCGCCCAGCTCGATCAACTCGTTCGCCTTCGAGGGCACCACCGTTAGCCCCGCCTGAGCGGCGTCCATGTACGCGTAGAAGGCGCCGCCGAAGGCTATGTCCACCGTCAGCTCGCCGAACGACGGGGTGCTGACCTTGAGGCCCTTCATGTACAGGAACGACGGCACGTTCAGGAAGCGCACGGCGCCTGCGCGCTTACCGTCCCACTGCACGAACGCCTCGATGAAGCCGGCGG
>JBBAFX010000183.1:0-4787 GCA_041655195.1 Trueperaceae bacterium | reverse complement strand
GACGCCGTTTTGAGGCTGGTGGTGCAGGTGGGCAGCGCCGGCGCCGGGGCGGTCGGTGCGCCTGACGTGGTGGGGCTGCCGCTGGCGGAGGCGCAGCGCGTGGCGGGCGGCTGGAACGTGACCGTGAGCTCGCTCGCTAACCCTGGCCTGCCTGAGGGGGTGGTGGCGCAGACGCCGGCACCGGGGCAGACGGGCGAAGGTAACGCGCTGGCGCTGCTCGTTAACGCCCACCCCGTGCAGCTCAACACCGACGGCGTGAGAGTGATAGTGCGCGAGCCGCAGCTGAGGAGCGTGGCGTACGCCTGGACCATCTTCCCGGGCATCCGCACGCAGACGGCGGAGGTGTGGGCCACGGACATCGAGGGCGTGCGGGTGCTCGTGGAGCGGGTCGAGGTCACGGGTGGCGAGATCTTCAGGGGCTCGTGGCTCACGAACGCGCCGGGGCCTATCCGCCTGGAGCTGTATCTCGCAGGAGCCCCATACGGTCAGCCGCTCCTGGTACCCTAGTCGGTCCTGCGCGACCGCGAGGTGCCGCGCGGGGTATAGTTGCGTTTGGCTAATCGGCCGTTGCCTATGAACAACGGTGTTGGACCGGCTGACGCCTGGGGCTTTCCCGGCGGGCGCCGGCTATGCGGCTTGAACGCCGAAGGGGACTAGTGCTTAAGACTTTCAGGGACCTGGCCAAGTACATCGGGCGGCACCGAACAGCTTTCGCTATCGCGACGGTGATGATCCTTGCCAACGGCTACTTCTCTACGCTCATTCCTATCATCCCGGGCCGCGTCATCGACGGCCTGAGTACGGGCAGCATGGACATGCGGGCGCTCCTCATGCAGGTGGGCCTACTGGTAGGGGTCGCCGCCATAGCCGGCGTTGCCATGGTGGCCACTCGCCGCCTGGTGCTGGGCGCCAGCTGGGACATGCAGTTCGAGATCCGGCGCGACATCTTCGAGCACTTCACCAAGCTCGACGGCGGCTACTTCGACCGCACGCGGGTAGGCGACCTCATGGCGCGCCTCACCGCCGACCTCAACGCCGTCCGCATGATGGTCGGCATCGGTATCTACCAGATCATCAACATCACTATCGTGTTCGCGTTCACCGCCTACCGCATGTACCAGCTGAGCCCCACGCTCACGCTCATCACCTCGGCCGCGGCGCCCATCATCTCGGTCTCGTTCTTCCTCATCCTGCGCGTGGTGCACCGCCGCTACCAGCGCGTGCAGGAGCAGTTCTCGAACGTCTCCGCCATGGCGCAGGAGAACTTCTCCGGCATCCGCGTGGTGAAGGGCTTCGGCATGGAGGACCGCGAGGTCGGCAAGTTCGGTGACCTCAACAACGAGTTCGTGCGCCGCAACCTGAACCTCGTGAAGGTCGAGGGGCCGCTGCACCCGTTCATGGAGTTCCTCTTCGGACTCACCGTTTCGCTCCTGCTCCTCGTCGGCGGGCGGCTGGTGCTCGGGGTGGGTGGCGACCTCACCATCGGTGAGTTCTCGAGCTTCGTGTTCCTCTTCGAGGGCATCCAGTGGCCCATGATCGCGCTCGGCTGGATCGGCAGCATCGTGCAGCGCGGCACCACCTCCTGGCGCCGCCTGAAGGAGATCCTCGAGAACGCGCCTGAGGTGGCGGACGACGCCAACACCGACTACTCGCTGCGCACCGTGAAGGGCCAGATCGAGTTCCGTAACGTGACCCTCAAGTACAGCGGCCGCAACGTGCTGGACAACGTGAGCTTCAAGATCGAGGCGGGTGAGGCCATCGGCATCACGGGCCGCACAGGCGCGGGTAAGACGCTGATCGTGAACCTCATAACCCGCATCATCGACCCGGACTCGGGTCAGATCCTCATCGACGGCGTGGACCACCGCCAGTACCCCGTGGAGGTGCTGCGGCGCTTCATCGGGCTCGTGCCGCAGGAGCCGTTCCTGTTCTCTGTCTCCATAGCCGAGAACATCGCTTACGGCCTCCCCGAAGCGCCCACCGAGGAGCTGCGCCCCCGCGTGGAGCGCGCCGCCAAGCTGGCGCAGCTGCATGACGAGCTGGAGGAGTTCTCGCGCGGGTACGAGACGGAACTGGGCGAACGCGGCGTGACGCTTTCGGGCGGTCAGCGTCAGCGCACCGCCATAGCCCGCGCGCTCATCCGCGAGCCCGCCATCCTCATCTTCGACGACGCGCTGTCGGCCGTGGACACGCAGACCGAATCGCGCATCCTGGACGGCCTGGCGGAGATGCAGGAGGGTCGCACCACCATCGTGGTGGCGCACCGCGTGAGCGCCTTCCAGAACGTGGACAGGATCCTGGTGCTGGACGACGGCCGCATAGTTGAGCAGGGCACCCACGAGGAGCTCGTGGCACTGGACGGCTGGTACGCCGACGTGGACCGCCGGCAGCAGCTGGAATCGGACCTGGAGGCCGCATGACTCGCCGCCCACCCGACCTGCTAGACACCGACCTGCCGGAGTACTCTGTCCAGGCCGCCAAGGACGCTTACAAGACGAACAAACAGGCTCGGCGCCGCGCCATGCTGGAGGAGAGCGTACGCGACGAGGACGGCGAAGCCTTCGAGAAGGGCTACGACCAGGGCATAATGCTGCGCCTGCTGCGTTACTTGCGGCCCTACAGGCTGCAGCTCTCGCTTGCCGTGGGGCTCCTGCTGGTCTACAGCCTGCTCACGCCGGCCTTCCCCACGCTGCTCTCGTGGGCCATCGACCGCTACATCGTGGCCTCCGCACCTGAGTACGCGCTGCTCACCGTGGACGAGCGCCTGAGCGGCCTCATGTGGCTGGTGGTGGCGTACATGGCGCTGCGCGCGCTTAGTTTCGGCCTCCGTTACGGTTACACCTACCTGGTGGCGTGGCTCGGCCAGCGCGTGATCTTCGACGTGCGCCGCGAGATCTTCAGCAAGATCCAGCGCCTGCACATGGGCTTCTTCGACCGCACGCCCGTGGGGCGCCTCATAACGCGCGTCACTTCAGACGTGGACGCGGTACAGCAGATGATGACCGACGGCGTGGTGGGGCTCATAGCCGACGTGGGCCTCATGCTGGGCCTGCTGGTGTACATGTTCTCCATCAACTGGCGCATGGCGCTCATAACCCTGATCGTCATGCCGCCGCTGTTCCTAACCCTCAACTTCCTGCGCCGCAAGATCCGCACCGCGTACCGCGCCACGCGCCTGCGCACGTCGCGCTCGAATGCTTACCTGGCGGAGAACCTGAGCGGCATGAAGACCGTGCAGCTCTTCAACCGCGAGGCGCGTAACCAGCGCGGCTTCGACGACATCAACCTCGACCTGCTCGAGGCGCACTACGAGCAGGTGCGCTGGTTCTCGCTCTTCTTCCCCGCCGTCAACATCATCGGCGCGCTCAGCACGGGCCTCATCCTCTACTACGCCGGCACGCAGTTGCTGGGCGAGAGCGTGGCGAACACCGTTACCATCGGCGTGCTGGTGGCGTATATCCAGTTCTCGGGCATGTTCTTCCGGCCACTGCAGGATCTGTCGGAGAAGTTCAACATCATCCAGGCCGCCATGGCCTCGTCCGAGCGCATCTTCGGGCTCTTAGACACTCCCGAGCGCATCAACGACCCGGTGGATCCCACGCGCTTCGAGGACCGCTTCCGCGGCGAGGTGGTGTTCGACGACGTGTGGTTCGCGTACGACGAGGACGAGTGGGTGCTGCGCGGCGTGGACTTCACCATCAAGCCGGGCGAGAGCGTGGCGTTCGTGGGGCACACGGGCGCCGGCAAGACGACCATCATCAGCCTGGTGAGCCGCTTCTACGACGTGCAGAAGGGCACCGTGAAGATCGACGGCGTCGACGTGAAGGATTACGACCAGGTGGAGCTACGCCGCCACGTGGGCATAGTGCTGCAGGACCCGTTCCTGTTCTCGGGCACCATCCGCAGCAACATCACCTTGGGCGACGACAGCATCCCGCAGGAGCAGGTGGAGGAAGCGGCGCGCTTCGTGAACGCGCACGGCTTCATCTCACGCCTGCCTGAGGGTTACGACACACCTGTGCTGGAGCGCGGCGCCGGTTTCTCCACCGGCCAGAAGCAGCTCATAGCTTTCGCCCGCGCGCTGGTGCAGAACCCGGACATCCTGTTGGTGCTGGACGAAGCCACCGCCAACGTGGATACGGAAACCGAGGAGCTCATCCAGGACGCGCTGGAGAAGCTCATGCAGGGCCGCACCAGCATCATCATCGCGCACCGCCTGAGCACCATCCAGGACGTTGACCGGATCATGGTCATGCGTAAGGGCAAGCTCATCGAAGAGGGCAACCACTTCGAGCTCCTGAAGCAGGACGGTTACTACCGCCGGCTGTACGAGCTGCAGTACCAGGAGCGGCCGGAAGGGTAGTTCCCGTTCCGGCCGCTGCCTTAGCTACTTGGTTGCAGGTTTACTCGATGACCACCCGGTAAACGAGCGTGACTTCCTGACCCGGTTCGAGCGGGGTGAGGAGCGTCCAGCGGATCATGGTGAACTCCTCAGGGTCGGCCACGCGGCGGTTGTCGCCGGTGCCTACCAGCACGGGCGGTTCGGAGAACTCCTCGCCGTCGACGGAGAACTCCGTCAGGAGGCGGTTCTCGGCGCTGGGGCTGGCGGAGTTGCCTACGAAGGCCATGCCGTCGTCGACCGGCCCGAAGATCTGCACGCGGCCCGCGGGCAGGGTGGTGTCGCCTGAGTTGGTGGCGATGATGCGGAACTCCACCACCTGGCCGGGGATGGCGCTGGTGGCGGCGCTGAAGCGCTCTTCTTTGCTGCCGTCAGCCGCGGTGACCTC
>JBBAFX010000182.1:0-4820 GCA_041655195.1 Trueperaceae bacterium | reverse complement strand
TGACCTGCCGGGGCTGATGCGGCGGTTGTGAGGTAGGGCGGTTGCGAGGCTGTGAGGCTGGCGCTTATCGGCCGGCTAGGGCAGCATCGTCGGCGAAGCGCGCGAGGGCTCGGGGTTCGAAGCGGTAACTGCCGCGCGTGCCGGCCAGGAGCCCTTTCTTCCTGAGTTGTTGGATGGTGTACGTGGTGGTCTCGCGGGCGGCCCCGACGAGCGACGCTAGCGTGTCGTGCGTGACCGGCAGCGTGAGCCTGACCGTGCCGTCGTCGGTGTGATGCCCGAAGCGTTCGCCTAAGCGCAGTAGGGTGCGCGCCACGCGGGCCGGCACGGGGTGAGCGGAGTCTTCAAGTGCCCAGGTTAGGCGCTGGATCTGGTCGCCGGCCGCGTTGGCTAACAGGCCCGAGAAGTCGTGGTTCAGGGTGTCCGTTGTGGTCGTGGTGGACGTAGTAGACGTGGTGGATGTGGTGGCCGCGGTGGTCGCGGTGGCGTGGTTGATGGCGCCACCGATGGCCGGGTTCGCGGCGCCGCCCGTGGGCAGCACGCGCGCGGCAACCTCGCCGCTTAGGGCCACGGCGCCGCTTTGGTGCTCAGTTAGGTTGGGGGTGAGCGCGCCTATGACGTCTCCAGGCCCCGCCAGGGCCACCACGCGTTGCCGATCGGTGACCGCGCCCAACGTGAGCGCCACCAGGCCCGCCTCCACGATGTAGGCGCTATGCGCCTCGTGCCCCACGTCGTAAAGGTACTCGCCCTTAGAGAACGTGCGCCGCTGCAACTGCAGCGCGGCGGTGGGGATGACGGGAGCGCCGTCATGCAGCTGCGCCGCCCCCAGCTGAGGGGCGAGCGCGGCCACCGCGCCCAGCTCGGCGCTGGGGTCCGCGCCACCTTGCGGGTGGGCGGACGTGTGGTCGCTAACGTTCAGGGCTGCCGTCATGGAACGCATTGTAGTAGACGCGCACGTATTCGTTACGTGCTGCCTGGCTCAAGCCTAGATACTCACGGCTTGAGCCAAGTCGCTGCGGTCGAACTCTACGCGACCACCTACCATCGTCAGTACCGGCCAGCCCTGCAGGCTCTGGCCCTCCCACGGTGTCCACTTCGCCTTGCTTCGGAAGTCGACCCCCTTCACAGGCGCGGAGTGTTCCAGGTCGAGGAGTGTCAGGTCTGCAGGCGCACCGGGTGCCAGGCTCGGGGCGGTCCAGCCCATCACGGCTGCGGGCCCCGCCTGAAGGAGGTGAAGCAGGTTCGTCAGTTCAAGCTCGCCCTTCAGCACCAGTTCCGTGTACAGGAGCGGGAAGCAGACCTCGATGTTAGAGATGCCGAACGGCGCGTTCAGCATGTCGCGCTCCTTCTCGGCGCGTGTGTGCGGCGCATGGTCGGTGCCGATGTTATCCACCACCCCGCGCCTAACGGCGTCACGCAGGTAAGCCACGTCGTCCGTGGTCCGTAGCGGCGGCGCCACCTTGAAGAGCGGATCGAAGGAGGTGAGAGAATCGTCAGTCAGCGTTAGATGGTGAGGCGTGACCTCGATGGTTATGGGGGCGCCGTTGGCCTTCAGCCACTCGGCCACTTCCATGCCGCGCTTTGAGCTTACGTGCGCTATGTGCACGCGCGCGCCCGTCATGTGGGCCAGCTCCCCGTCGCGGAAGATCATCAGCGCCTCCGCCGTGTCCGGGTTGCCGGGCAGGCCCAGCTTGCGGCTTACGGCGCCTTCGTTCATCACGCCGTCCGCGCGCAGCGCCGGCTCCTCGGAGTGCGTCTGGATGACCAGGCCTAGCTCCGCGGCGTACTCGCAGGCGCGGCGCATGAGGTGCGAGTCGGCCACCGGTATGCCGTCGTCGGTGATCATCACGGCGCCCGCTTCCTTGAGCGCGGCGAAGTCCGTTAGGGCGTCGCCCTTCAGGCCGTGACTCAGCGCCGCAGCCGGGTGCAAGCGTGCGCCGGGCGTGCGGGCGCCCCTACGTACCAGGTCGGCGACCAGGCCGGGCTCGTCCACCACCGGGTCGGTGTTGGCCATGCTGATGACCGTGCCGAAACCTCCGGCGGCGGAGGCCGCCAGGCCGCTAGCCAGGTCCTCCTTCTGCTCCTGGCCCGGGTCGCGCAGGTGCACGTGCAGGTCCACGAAGGCTGGCGTTAGGAGGCGGTCCTGGGCGTCGATCTCGTGGTCTATGGCGCTGGAGTCTACGGTCAGGTCCCAGCCCTCTATGCGCCCGTCCTTGACGTACAGGTCGTGCACGCCGTGATCGCCCGTGCCGTCCACGAGGTGCGCGTTACGGAACACGGTGCGGGCGCTGGAGCGCGCCGTAGTGGCTTGGTTCAAGCGGGGGTCGGTATCGGAGGTGGAACGTTGCTGCATTGAACTCATTTCTGACCTACCAACAGGGTGTACAGCACGGCCATGCGCGTGGGCACACCGTTGGCCACCTGCTGCTCTATGACGCTGCGCTCGCCGTCGGCGAGGTCCGAGGCTATCTCCAGGTCGCGTACCAGTGGCCCCGGGTGCATGACGATGGCGTCCTGGTGCGCTAACTTCATGACTTCGCTCGTCAGCTGGTACCGCGCCACGTACTCGGCGAACGACGGTATGAGGCCGCGCGTCATGCGCTCGCTCTGCATGCGCAGCGCCATGACGGCGTGCGCGCCCTCCACGGCCTCCTCCAGGCGGTTCGTGACGGTAACGCCCGGCAGGTCCGCGAACTCGCGCGGCACCAGCGTGGTGGGACCGGTCAGCGCCACCTCGGCGCCGAGCTTGGTGAAGAGCTCGATGTTAGAGCGCGCCACGCGGGAGTGATCGATGTCGCCCACTATGGCCAGGCGCTTGCCCTCGAAGGCCCCGTTACCGCCGAAGCGGTTCCGGAACGTGTAGGCGTCCAGCAACGCCTGCGTGGGGTGCGCGCGGCGGCCGTCGCCGGCGTTCACGATGGCCGCGTTAGTCCAGCGCGCCAGCTGGTACGGCACGCCGGCGGCGGGGTGCCGCACCACGTACAGGTCGGCCTGCAACTGGTCGAGTGTGCGCAGGGTGTCGCGCAGGCTCTCGCCCTTGGTCAGCGACGAGCCGCCCGCGGCGAAGCTCATGACGTCCGCGCTCTGCGCGCGGGCAGCGCGGTCGAACGATAGGCGTGTGCGGGTGCTGTCCTCGAAGAAGAGCGTGGCCACCGTCAGGCCCTGCAGGGCGGGCACCTTCTTGATGGTGCGGGTCAGCACCTGCGCCATGACGTCGCTGGTGTCTAGCAACGCCAGCACCTCGTCCTTCGTCCAGTCGGCGAAGTCCAGCAGGTGCTGCTTGCGGCCGCGCCTGGGGCTGCCCTCGCGGGGCGTTTCGCTGACTGGGTTGGGGATGGTGATGGGTCGGGAGGCGGCTGGAACAGCCGCCATCAGTCGCGCTCCCAGAGTTCCACGGCGTCGGAGCCGTCTATCTCGTTGAGTTTCACGAGCACGATCTCGGAAGCGCTCGTGGGCACGTTCTTGCCCACGTAGTCAGCACGGATGGGTAGTTCGCGGTGACCGCGGTCAACTATGACGGCGTACTGGATGGAGGCGGGGCGACCCATGTCGATCAGCGCGTCCAGCGCGGCGCGGGTGGTGCGACCCGTGAACAGCACGTCGTCGCAGAGCACGATGCGCATGCCGTGCACGTCGAAATCGACCTCGGTGCGGCGCACGATGGGCTGCAGCGCGATCTCGGTCAGGTCGTCGCGGTAGAGCGTTATGTCGAGCTTGCCGACTGGCGGGCGGGTGCCCTCGAACTTATGCAGCAGGTCGGCCAAGCGCTCGGCTACGGGCACGCCGCGCGTGTGAACGCCCACCAGGGCCAGGTTCGACGCGCCCTTGTTGCGCTCCACGATCTCGTGGGCTATGCGCTTCAGCGCCCGGTCGAGCTCGGTGGCGCTCATGAGCGACGCCTTGAAAGTCATGTTCGGGTGGTCTGCGGGGATGTTCGGCACTTTCACTCCCTTCCGGCCTCACTGGGCCGGTTAAAAGGCTCCGGAAAGTGTACCCCCTCACGGGCGTGGCGTGTGGCTCTTGGCGTTCTTGGGCACTGGAGTAGGCGGTGGCTTACACGTGTACGGGTTCTGAAGCCCTCATGGCAGGCCCTCAATCATGTCGGCGAGCTGCGCCACCGGCAGTCGGCCGTCGAGCTCCAGGCTGGCGCCGCGCCGCAACAGGGGCTCGACATCCACCACGTAGCGGTGGATGTCGGCCTGTTCCTCGGCACTCTGGCCGTAGGGGTTGTTCAAGCGAGTGGTGACCCGATCGATAAGCACCTCTACCGGCGCGCTGAGCAGCACTACGTGGTCGAACAGCGGGTAGAAGCGGCCCTGGTTCTCCACGGTGCCGGAGACGATCACGTTCGCGTTGCCGGTGAGAAGCTCCGTCATGCGCGGCTCGTCCCACCGTGTTTGGCCCACCGTCCAGCCGTCGTAGTCCGTGTCGACGGTGATGTGGCCGCGCCGGGCGAGTTCCTCCAGCAGTGTGGACTTACCGGCGCCCGACATGCCGGTGATGAGTATCCGGGGCACGCCTGAGTGTACGTAACCCGCCGCTGTGCGGGCCTTAGCATCTTGGGCGTGGACGCAACCAGGTTCTTAGCCGCTTACGACGAGCACCTCAGGACTGAAGCCGAAGTGCGGGGCGCCGTTGCAACGGCGCGCATGGGACCGCTGTGGCTGGCTCTCTTTCCGGACGGCGAGGGGTTCGTTTCCTACCGCGACCTCGCGGGCTCAGATGCGGCCGGGGTGCGGCGCATGGTGGCCGACGCCCTGCAGCATTTCGCCCTCGAGCCAAGCGTGCGGCGCGTGGAGTGGAAGACGCGGGGGCATGACGAG
>JBBAFX010000181.1:0-4842 GCA_041655195.1 Trueperaceae bacterium | reverse complement strand
GGGGCCGATAACGCCGCGCGCCGCCAGGGACGCTTCCGCAGCGGCGCCCCCGGCCGGGTGCGGCGCCACCGCTCCCCAGCCCTCGATGATCAGGTTGCCTAACGGGCCGAACGCCTGGTTGGTGCTTACGCCCAGACCGAGCCGCGGCCGGGGACCAGCCACCTCGAAGGTGACCGTGGCGCTACCGGCGCCCGGCGGCCTGTACCCCTCCAGGCGCAGTCTCAGGTCGGCGCCTAACGCGCCGTTCACGACTAGGCCGGCGCCGGCGTAGAGCGTCTGGGCCGACGCCACTGGCGCGCACAGGACGAGTGCCAGGAGCGCGAGAGGGAGCCCGAACAGGGCAGGTCTGCGGGGACGTGAAGCTAAGGAACGCACGCTAAGAAGGTACCGCGCAGGGGCGCGCCACGTCGCTGCGAGCGGCTGACAGACCGCTGCGAGCCTGATGCTAGAATGCCGGGCGGCTGAGCGTGGACCCCGGTCCGCGCGGCCCGAACCGGAACGACACGATGTCCGCGGCGCGCGCCGCTCCACAGTCAACCAGCGTGGGGGCAGGACCGCCGCCGGTACTTAGGAGCTGACACCCAAACATGAACATCCTCGGTCACTTGACAGTGCTGCCGCAGCTTCCGAAGGAGCTCGAGCGGCTCGACGAACTAGCTGGGAACCTCTACTGGAGCTGGCGTTCCGACGCCCGGGCGCTGTTCCGGCGGCTCGACCGCGAGCTGTGGGAAGGCGTGCGCCACAACCCCGTGGCCATGCTGCGCGACATAGATCAGGCGCGCCTCGATCAGGCCGCGCACGACCCCGAGTTCCTGAAGGAGTACGCCAGCGTTATGGCGCGCTTCGACGCCTACATGGCCGAGCCCGGTTGGTTCGAGAAGCACGTGGGCGAGGATCACCTGTACGCCTACCTGTGCGCCGAGTACGGCTGGACGGAAGCGGTGGCGCTCTACTCGGGCGGGCTGGGCGTGCTGGCCGGCGATCACACCAAGGCCGCGTCCGACCTGGGCGTGCCCCTGGTGGCCGTGGGCCTCTACTACCCGGAGGGCTACTTCCACCAACGCGTGGCCGCCGACGGGCGCCAGGAGGCCGTCTACATCCGCGCCGACTCACTGGCCGTGCCGTTCACGCGCGCGGTCGACGAGGCCGGTGAGCCCGTCAGCGTGAAGCTGAAGGTCTACGGCCGAGAGCTCACCGTGCAGGCGCTGGAGAGCCGCGTGGGCAAGGTACGGGTCGTGCTGCTCGACACCGACGTGGACGCCAACAGCCCCGAGGACCGGCGCCTGCTCAGCCGTCTGTACGGCGGCGATCAACGCACCCGCGTGGCGCACGAAATGGTGCTCGGCATCGGCGGCGTGCGCATGCTGCGCGCGCTGGGCGTGAACCCCACCGCCTGGCACATGAACGAGGGCCACAGCGCCTTCTCAGTGCTGGAGCGTTGCCGTGAACTGGTCAGTTCGGGGCTTGGCTTCCAGGAAGCGCGCGCGGCGGTCACCGCCAACACGCTCTTCACCGTGCACACGCCCATAGCCGCCGGCAACGACGCCTTCGACTTCGGGCTCATAGACGAGGCCTTCAGCGGTTACTGGGGCAGCCTCGGCCTGCGCGTCGACGAGTTCCATGCGCTCGGCCGCTTCGATCAGGGTTGGGGGCAGTCGTTCAGCATGCCCGCCCTGGCCATCCGCTTCTCGTCGGGCCGGAACGGCGTAGCCGAGCTGCATGGCGATACCAGCCGCCGTATCTGGTCCGATCTGTGGCCCGAGGTGCCGGTGGAGGAAGTGCCTATCGGGCACGTCACCAACGGCGTGCACGTGCCCACGTGGGTGGCGCCCGAGATGCTTGCGTTGGCCGACGAGGTGCTACCCGCCGACTGGCGCAGCCGCGTGGACGACCCAGACATGTGGCAGGCCATGCGTGACGTAGACCCGGAACGCTTCTGGCAGGTGCGCCGCGCCCTGAAGGCGCGCAGCGTGCGTTTCCTCAGGCGCCGGCTCCTCAACCAGTTGGCCCGTCACGAAGCTAGCGCCTCGCAGCTCCACGACTCAACCACGCTGTTCGACCCAGACGCGCTGACCATCGGTTTCGCGCGGCGCTTCGCGACCTACAAGCGCGCCACGCTCATCTTCTCGGACCTAGACCGGCTGGCGGCGCTGATGAACGACCCCGCGCGGCCCGTGCAGCTGGTCTTCGCCGGTAAGGCGCACCCCGCCGACACCGAGGGGCAGCAGCTGGTGGCCACCATCCAGAAGCTCTCGAACGACCCGCGCTTCGCGGGGCGCGTGCTGTTCGTGGAGGACTACGACATGTCCATCGGCCGCGCCCTCACGCGCGGCGTGGACGTGTGGCTCAACAACCCCCGCCGCCCACTGGAAGCGTCCGGCACTAGCGGCATGAAGGCCGCCATGAACGGCATCCTCAACCTCTCCGTTCTCGACGGCTGGTGGCCAGAGGGCTACGACGGCGTCAACGGTTGGGCCATCGGCAGCGGTCAGACGCACGGCGACGAGGCGCGTGCCGACGCTGCGGACGCCGACTCGCTCTACGCGCTCCTCGAGAGCGAAGTCGTGCCGCTCTACTACCGCCGCAACGGGTCCGACGTACCCATGGAGTGGGCCAAGCGCGCCGCTAACGCGGTCGCCACCATCGCGCCCGGCTTCAACGCCGCGCGCATGGTCAAGGAGTACGTGACCCGCTACTACGCCCCCGCCAGCCGGCGCGGCGCCGTCATGCAGGCGGACGGGCACGCCAAGGCAAGGCAGCTGGCCGCCTGGAACAAGCACGTTGACGAGGCGTGGCCCTCCGTTTACTTCACCGCGCAGCCGGCCGAGGAGCGCGTGAGGCACATCGGCGACGAGGTCGAGGTGGCGGCTGTCCTGAACCTGGGCGAGTTGCAGAGCGCCGTGCGCGTTGAGCTCGTTTACGGTCCCGCCGAGGACGGCCTCGAGCAGAACCTCCACAGCGTCGACCTGGAGAGGGTCGAGGAGTACCCGGACGGCGGGCACCTCTACCGCGTGCGTTTCCAGCCCGCCCTGAGCGGCCGGCTGGCGTACGGCGTGCGGGTCTACCCGACCAACGAGCTGCTCACGTCACCGTTCGAGGCGCGCGCCATCCGCTGGGCCTGAGACCGCAGGACCTTCGGCTTAGAAGCTGGCGTCGGTTATGACAGTCAACCGGTCCCGCGCTGTGATGGCGCGGGCCGGGTGCGCGTCGAGCGTGGAGTCGTCGCGTGGGGCTGCTAGCGCCGCCGCGCCGAACGTTCGCTCCAGCGCTGGGGCCTTGTTGGCCCCGACGACCAGGAAGATCACCTCACGGCTGTCCGATAGCGCGGCCGCGCTCATGCTCAGGCGCCAGCCGCCCGGCGCGGCGTAGTCGGGCGCGGTAACCGCCAGCGTGGGGCCCGCCAGTAGCACCGCGCCCGTGCCAGGGAAGAGGGACGCCGTGTGGCCGTCGTCGCCCAGGCCTAAGAGGTTCAGGTCGAAGGTGGGGAACGCGCCTAGGGCGGCCTCGACGGCGCGCCTGTACTCGTAGGCCGACTCGGCCGGGTCCGCCAGGATGGGCCAGGTGAGGACCTGCTGCCGGGGTATGGGCACGTGATCGAGCCACGCTGCCAGAGCGGCGCCGGCGTTGCTGTGCTCGTGGTTCAGCGGCACGAAACGTTCGTCCCCGAACGTGACCCAGAGGCGGTCCCACGGTAGGTCCGCAGCGGCGAGCAACCGGAAGAGCGGTAGCGGGCTGGAGCCGCCGGGTAGCGCCACCACCGCACGCCCGCGCTCGGCCACGGCGCCGACAATGCTCGCCTCCACCAGCGGCAGCGCGGCGGCAGCGGGGTCGGCCACGGTCAGCTTGTTGAACGTCATGCCTGGAGTATAGCCGCGAGTCCCGCTGCCCCCCGACGCGGCGGCCCGCGGAGCGCACCGTGAGCACAGCGCGGTTACACTCGGCGGATGAAGAGCACGATCACCAGACAGGACGCCCTGGAACTGATGCAGGCGTGGACCGAGTCCGAGAGCCTGCGCAAGCACATGCTGGCGGTGGAGGCGGCGGTGGTGGCCTACGCCCGCGCGCATGGTGAGGACGAGGAGCTATGGGCGGCAGCCGCCCTGCTGCACGACTTCGATTACGAACGGTACCCCAACCCGGAGAGAGACGAGAGCGGCCACCCGTACGTGGGTGTGGCTGAACTGGAGCGCCGCGGCTACCCCGCGGAGGTCCTGGACGCCATCATGGGGCACGCCGATTACACGGGCGTGAAGCGCGAGAGCCTCCTCGCGCGTGTGCTGTTCGCGTGCGACGAGCTGACCGGGCTCATAACGGCGGCGGTGCTGGTGCGGCCAGATCGCGACATAGCCGGCCTGACCCTCAAGAGCATCAAGAAGAAGCTCAAGGACAAGGCTTTCGCGCGCGGCGTGAACCGCGACGACGTACGCCAGGGCGCCGAGGAACTGGGTGTAGAGCTGGACGAGCATATTGGCTTCGTGCTGGCAGCCATGCAGGGTCGCGCGCAGGAACTGGGTCTGGCGGGCTCAGAGTAACGACGCGAAGGGCCACCTGAGGCCGCCATCGCCCCAGGGCAGCCGGAGCTGCGCCACCAGTCGGCCGCGCAGGTCGGCGGCGGGTAACGGCCCGAACTGCCGGGAGTCGCTGCTGGCCAGCGGCAGCCGGTTGTCGCCCGCCAGGAACACGTGCCCCGCCGGTACGGCCCGCGGCGTCATGCTGTAAGCGCCGCGGTGGGCGGGGTCCACCCACGGTTCGGGGAACGGTTCGCCGTCAATGAACAGCACGCCCCGCTGGAACGCTACCTGCTCGAGCGGCAGGCCAATGACGCGCTTGACTATCAAAGTC
>JBBAFX010000180.1:0-4843 GCA_041655195.1 Trueperaceae bacterium | reverse complement strand
CGTGCCCGCCGGCATGATCGCTACCGTACTTGCCACCGACGGCATCGTGCTGGCGTGCCACCCTGGCCACCCGCTAGCTCAGGGCGGGCCCATAGCGCCGGCTGCCCTGACCGGCCTGGGCTTGGTGCGGCGCGAGCCCGGCTCGGGCACACGCGAGAGCGTGGACCGCGCGCTGAGCGCCTTGGGCATAAGCCCCGTCACGCGCTTAGAGGTCACGGGTGTGGCCGCCGTGGTGGCCGCCCTCAAGGCGGGCCTGGCGCCCGGCTTCGTCTCGCGCCTGGCCATAGCCGACGATCTGACCGCGGGCCGGCTGGTGGAGGTGCAGGTGGAGGGCCTAGAGCTGACCCGCGAGTTCACGTGCCTCAGCGAACGCGAGGAGCTGTGCTCGCCAGCCGCCCGGGCGTTCCTGGCGGAGCTGAGGGTTAGTCCTGCGGTAGGCGCGCCCTAAGGCGCCGCTTCAGCGGCGGCCGAAGACCGCGGCGGGCACGAACAGCGCCGCCTGGGTGAGCACGATGGTGGCGCCGCTCGGCACATCTAAGTAGAACGAGATGGCCAACCCGGCCACGGTACTGACCAGGCCGAGCCCAACCGCCAGCACTGTCATCTGCGCCAACGTGCGCGCCAGCAACCGCGCGGCCGCGGCAGGAATGACAAGGTACGCGGCCATGAGGATGATGCCGACCACCGAGGCGCTCACAGCGATGATGACCGCGGCCACCAAGAACAGCACCAGTTCGAGCCGGTCCGTGTTCAGGCTGTCGGCGCGCGCCAGCTCGTCGTCGAACGTGGCGTAACCGAGGCGCCCCCACAGCCCCAGGAGCAGCGCAGCAGCCAGCACGGCCACGCCCACGATGAGCCACAGGTCGGTGGCGCGCACACCCAGGATGGAACCGAACAGCAGGTCCATAGCCGACACGCCCAGGTTGGCGTCGGGCGGTATGAGCGAGAAGAGCAGCACACCTAGCGCTACCGACACCGCGAACGACACGCCGATAGCCGTGTCGGAACTGAGCCGCGTGCCGCGCCTGAGCCAGGCTATGACCACTGCCGCCAGCATGCTGAACGGCAAGGCAATGAGGATGGGGTGGTTTATGAAACCGACGCGTGAACCGACCAGGTCCGCGCTCACGATCACGAACGCCCCTATGCCCATGCCACCGAACGCGGCGTGAGCCAGCCCATCACCCAGGAACGACAGGCGCCGCTGCACCACGAACACGCCGAGGAGGCCCGCCATGACGGCGATGGCCAGACCCGCGATGAGCGCGCGCTGGAAGAACGGGAAGGAGAGGGCCTCGAAGATGCTCATGCCGGGGTCACCGCTTGGCGCACCAGCGGCGGGGCCGCAAGTTCATACTGAGATGGCGTGGGCATGATGCCGGTGACCGAACGCCGCCTCGAGGCACTCATCGCAGAGGACCACCTCGGGCGCTCCGTAACCGTGCACGCGCCGGTTGAGAACCAGCACCTGACTAGCGTGATAGCGGGCGGCGGACAGGTCGTGGGTGACCATGACCACCGTAGCGCCCGTGTCGGACTGGTAGGACTCCAGCAGGTCGTACAGGTCGTGCTCGGCCAGGAAGTCCACTCCGGTGGCGGGCTCATCGAGCATGACCAGTTCAGGCTTACGCACCAGCGCACGCGCCAAATAAGCGCGCTGCAGCTCGCCCCCGCTGAGGCGAGCCAAAGGCCGCCGCGCCAGCGCGCCGGCGCCAACGCGCTCCAGGGCAGCCTGGGCCTGCTCGGCTTCCGCGCCGCGCACCCGCGCTGGCCAGCTGCGCCGGAGCCCGGTGACGACCAGTTCCTCCGCCGTGGCCGGGAACGTACGGTCGAACGTCTTCAGTTGCGGCACATAGCCCACGCGCTTAGGCTGCTCGCCGGCGGGGCGGCCGAAGATCATGGCGTGCCCCTTCTGAGGCGCCTTCAGACCCAGAGCCACCTTCACCAGCGTGGACTTACCGGCGCCGTTAGGTCCCACAATGGCCAGGAACTCGCCCGCTGGCAGGTCGAAGCTGACGTCCTCCAGGATGGACGCGTCCCCGTACCGCAGCGACACGTGGTGCACGTGCAGCGCAGGCACGGAAGGAGGGGGCCGGCGCGTGGCGTCAATCACCGTCTGCCGACCCCCTCTCGTCACTTGTCATAGGTACTCATTGCGCGCGGTGAGCTTCCGCGCTGGCGCCCGAACCAGTTCGGAGCGCCGTGATTATCAACCCAGCTTGTTCGGGTTGACGAAAACGGTGGGATCAAGGTCGCGGATAGCCTTGGCGCTGAGCCAGACGCGCTGCGGCTTGCCGTCGAGCCAGATGGTGCGCTTCTGCAGGTTGGGCTTAACGGTGCGCTTATGCACGCCTACCTGCTTGAGGCCTACCCCGCCCTTACGCTTGGCGGAACCCTTGTGCTTGCTGGTTCTGGTGGTGCTGGTCTTCTTCCCGGTGATGGCACAGACGCGCGGCATCTTGAATATCCTCCAACTGAGTAGTGGCCAGATGGCCACGAAGGGCTTTCTGGTGTGGTCTTAGCCGCGCGCGGGCCCTGGGGCCGGGCGGCAGAGCGCTTGAGTTTAGCACACGCTCCCACGCTTACACAAACTCGGGTGCCGCGGTAGCATCGAGCCCATGAACCGCCAAGACCTGGCCCGCCTCATAACTCAGCGCTCCCTCCTCAAGGGCGAGTTCCTGCTGCGCTCCGGCGCCATCAGCCACGAGTACTTCGACAAGTACCTCTTCGAATCAGACCCCAAGCTATTGAAAGCCGTAGCGGAGGCGCTGGCGCCCCTCGTACCGGACGGCGTTGACGCGCTAGCGGGCCTAGAGCTGGGCGGTGTGCCCCTGGCCGTCATGCTCGGCCAGGTCACCGGCCTGGAGACCCTCTTCGTGCGGAAGCAGGCCAAAGAGTACGGCACGCGCCGGCTGGCTGAAGGCGGCGAGGTGGCCGGCCGCAACCTGCTGGTTGTGGAGGACGTGGTCACCTCCGGCGGTCAAGTGGTGCTCTCCACGCGCGACCTTAAGGAGCGGGGCGCCACCGTGAACACCGCCCTCTGCGTCATAGATCGCGAGGCGGGCGGGACGGCGGCGCTGCGCGCCGAAGGGGTCGAGCTGCGCGCGCTCTTCACCATGAGCGAACTGAAGAGCGCCTGAGGCGGCTAGACTTGACGCATGGCGAACAACGGCGCTGACAACAAGGAGAGAACCCTGTTCGAGAAGATCGTGGCCCGCGAGATACCCGCCACGATCCTCTACCAGGACGACCTGGTGACCGCCTTCCGCGATATCAACCCGCAGGCGCCCACCCACGTGCTCATCATCACCAACGAGCCGATCCCCACCGCCGCCGACGTGCTACCCGAGCACGAGGCCGCCCTCGGCCGGCTCTTCACGGCGGCGCGCAAGGTAGCGGAACAGGAGGGGCTGGAGAACGGTTACCGCCTGATAGTGAACTGCAAGGACGACGCGCACCAGGAGGTGTACCACCTGCACATGCACTTGCTGGGTGGGCGCAAACTGGGACCGCTCCTCGTACGCTGAACCTGGCCGCCTGCCGGGGGTTAGCCTAGAGGGTATGGCGAACACAGACATGCAGTACCGCAGACTCGGCAACAGCGGCCTCAAGATCAGCGCCGTCAGCCTCGGTGGTTGGACCACTTACGGCCAGACGGTCGGCGAGCAGAACGTGGTGCAACGCATCATCGACCGCGCGCTCGAACTCGGCGTCAACTTCTTCGATATAGCCGACGTGTACGCCCGCGGCAAAGCGGAGGAGCTGATGGGCGCCGCGCTCGACGCCAGCGGCGTGCCCCGGCATCACCTGGTCGTGTCGAGCAAGGTCTTCCACCCCATGTCGGACGACGTGAACGACCGCGGCCTCTCGCGCAAGCACATCATGGAGTCCATCGACCGCAGCCTCGACCGGCTCGGCTTCGATTACATCGACGTCTACTTCGCGCACCGTTACGACCCGGAGACCCCCATCGAGGAGACCGTGGAGGCGTTCTCTGACGTGGTGCGCTCCGGCCGCGCTCACTACTGGGGCACCAGCATGTGGAGCGCCGCGCAGATCGCCGAGGCCCACACTTACGCCAAGTCGAACGGCCTGGTGGCGCCCGTGACCGAGCAGCCCCAGTACTCCATGCTCGAGCGCGAGCGGGTCGAGGAACAGATCCTCCCCACCACCACCCGGCTGGGGCTCGGCCTGGTGGTCTTCAGCCCCCTCGCGCAGGGCATGCTGACCGGCAAGTACGACGATGGTGTACCCGCCGGCAGCCGCTTCGCCAACTTCGAGCAGTTCCGTGACCGCAACCTCACGGACGCTAACGCGGCCAAGGTGAAGGCCCTCAAGCCCGTGGCCGACGAACTGGGCCTGACCCGCGCGCAACTGGCGCTGGCGTGGGTGCTGCGCCAGCCGGGCGTCTCGAGCGTCATCACCGGCGCGAGCCGTCCGGAGCAGATAGAGGACAACGTCAAGGCGGCCACCACCCAACTGTCCCCGGAGGTCGTGGGCCGCATCGAGGAGATACTCGCCTGACCTCCACCGGCCGGGTCGCAGAACCCGGCCGAACCCAGCCGGCGGCCATGACCACACGTAACGCCTGACACGAACACTTTCAGGCCGCGCACGCCGAGGAGGCCCATGAAGCTCTACAGCGCAGCCCAGATGCAGGGCGCCGACGCACGCGCGGCAGCTGCCGGGGTGCCTACGGCGCAGCTCATGGCCGCCGCGGGCCGGGGCGTAGCGCACGCGCTGCTCGAGGCGTACCCCAGCGTTAGCAGCGTGGTGGTGCTGTGCGGGGCGGGTAACAACGGCGGCGACGGTTACGTGGCCGCCAGCGACCTGAGCGCCCGCG
>JBBAFX010000179.1:0-4844 GCA_041655195.1 Trueperaceae bacterium | reverse complement strand
GAGGAAGAGGTCGTTATCGATCATCTCCACGAAGCGCTCACGCTGCAGGAAGTAGTACTGCACGCCGTGTTCCTCGCCCTCACGCTGCTCGCGCGTGGTGGCGGAGATGGAGAACTCGAGGTCCCTCACGAACGGCATAGCCGCGCTACGTATGGTGTCCTTGCCCACGCCGGAGGCGCCCGTCATGACGAACAGGACGCCGGACCTGTGACCAGGTTCCTCGGCGGATTCCTTGCCGGTGCTCACGCCGGCCTGCAATGGCGGTTGGCCATCAGCCACTGTGTTTGTTGCCTCCCACTCGCGCGGAGCCAGCCGGCGCCGCCGTTACGCGACGCGCCACCGCGCCGCTGGTTAGGCGCGACTGTATCACGCTGCCGACGCGGGCCTTTGGTTGATTGGCCGGCGCCGTGGCAGGTGCGCGGCTGCGGGGGCGCATGGTGCTAGCATGGAATCCCGGGAAGGTGAGGCATGGACCGTAAGTACATCTTCGTGACCGGTGGGGTCGTGTCGAGTCTCGGGAAAGGCATCTCTACATCCAGCATCGGCGCGCTCCTCAGGGCACGTGGGTACAGGGTGACGGCGGTGAAGATCGACCCGTACGTGAACGTGGACGCTGGCACCATGCGGCCCTACGAGCACGGCGAGGTGTTCGTAACCGACGATGGCGCCGAGACCGATCTAGACATAGGCACTTACGAGAGGTTCCTGGACGTGGACCTCTCGCGCATAAACAACGTCACCACGGGGCAGGTCTACCTGAGCGTCATCGAGAAGGAGCGCCGCGGCGCGTACCTCTCGCAGACCGTGCAGGTGATCCCCCACATAACCGACGAGATACAGGCGCGCATTCGCACCGCCGGCGAGGCGGCTGACGCCGAAGTCGTGCTGGTGGAGGTGGGCGGCACGGTTGGCGACATCGAGTCGCTGCCGTTCCTGGAAGCCATCCGCCAGATCCGCTTCGAGGTCGGGCGCGAGAACACGCTCTACCTGCACGTGACGCTGGTGCCGTACCTGGGCACCAGCGAGGAGCACAAGACCAAGCCCACGCAGCACTCCGTGGCCACCCTGCGCGGCGTGGGCATTCAGCCCGACGCGCTGGTGCTGCGCTCGCATTCGCCCGTGCCGCCGGGCTCCATGCGCAAGATCGCGCTCTTCAGCAACGTGGCGCCGGAGGCGGTCTTCAGCGCTTACGACGCCGACTTCGTGTACGCCGTGCCGGAGATGCTGGAGCAGCAGGGCATGGGCCGTTACGTGGAGAAGATGCTGAACCTCGACAAGGTGACGCCTGAACTGCGCGTCTGGCACGACGCGGTGCGCACGCTCCGCAACCCGGAGAAGCGCGTGCGTATTGCGGTAGTGGGTAAGTACGTGGCCATGCCCGACGCCTACCTGAGCCTCATGGAGGCCCTCAAGCACGCCGGCATAGCTAACAGCGCCGCTGTGGACATCGACTGGGTGGACTCCGAGGAGCTCGGCGAGGACGCCGCGCTGGCCTTGGAGGGGTACCACGGCATCCTCGTGCCGGGCGGCTTCGGCGTGCGCGGTATCGAGGGCAAGGTGCGCGCGGCGAACGTGGCGCGCACGCGCGGCGTGCCGTACCTGGGTATCTGCCTCGGCATGCAGGTGGCGGTCATCGAGTTCGCTCGCTCCGTGGGCGGCCTGAGCGGCGCCAACTCCACGGAGTTCGACCCGTACACGCCGAACCCCGTCATAGGCCTCATGCCCGAGCAGCTGGAGGTGGAGAACATGGGCGGCACCATGCGCCTGGGTTCTTGGCCTATGGAGCTGAAGGAGGGCACCGTCCTCGGCGACCTGTACGCCGAACTGGGCGCCGGCGGCACCGTCAACGAACGCCACCGGCACCGGTACGAGGTGAACCCCGACTACGTGCAGCAGCTCACCAACGCCGGCATGGTGGTCTCCGGCGTTACGCCGGGCATGGCTGGCCGTGGCGCCGGCCTGGTCGAGGCCGTGGAGCTGCCTGAGCACCCGTTCTTCGTAGGGCTGCAGTCGCATCCTGAGTTCAAGTCGCGGCTCATGCGCCCCTCGCCTCCTTTCACGGGCTTCATCAGGGCCGCCGCTGAGCGGGCGCAGCAGCTGCAACCCACCGACAACCTGGCCGGTTCCGACGCCGCGAGTGAAGCTGACGCCGCGAGCGGTAAGGGCGCCGCTTGAGCCAGCACCGCGCCACGGTGAACCGCACCCTGGTAATCGGGTTGGCGGGCGGTACGGGGTCAGGTAAGACCACCGTGGCTCGCGCCATGGTCGAAGCTGCCGGCCCCGGCAAGGCGCTGCTCCTGCCGCAGGACGCTTACTACCGCGCGCAGGGCGACCTGCCGTTCGAGGAGCGCGAGCTCACTAACTACGACGAGCCGCGCGCGTTCGACACGGACTTGTTGGTCGAGCACGTTGACGCACTGAAGGACGGCGTGGCCGTTGACCGGCCCCGTTACGACTTCACGCGTCACGACCGGGCCGCCGACACCGTGCCAACGCAGGCCGCGCCTGTTCTGATAGTGGAGGGCATCCTCGTGCTGCACTCGCCGGAACTGCGGGGCCGCATGCACCTCAAGGTGTTCGTGGACGCCCCGCCCGACGAGCGTTTCATCAGGCGCTTGGAGCGCGACGTGAACGAACGCGGCCGCTCCGCCCAGAGCGTCATCTCGCAGTACCGCCGCACCGTGAAACCCATGCACGACCTCTACATCGAGCCGACCAAGCAGCACGCCGACTTGGTGTTACCAGGGGGCGGCAGTAACCGCGTGGCACTGGAGGTTCTCACGGCCTACGTGGACTCGTTCCTTAGGCGGACCGAAGCGTGAACCGGCGCGGGCTGGAGGGTCTGCTGTGGGCGGTCATGGCCGTGGCGGTGCTGGCCGCGCTGGTGCTGGCGGTGCGGCGCGTGAACGCCGAGGGCTCACGCGAGCAGGTGGCGCTGGTCATGGACGAGATGGCGCTCTCGCAGCAGGGCGCCCTAGTGGGCCTCACCAGCCTAGAGCTGGGCCGGCGTTACCAGCAGGCGGGCCTGACGGGTGTGGCCCTGTACGAGCAGACCGTGCAGACGCTGGTGGCGCGCGGTTACGCCGCGTCCGTGCTGGCCGCCGACCTGCGCGCGCAGTTCCTGATCGAGGGCCTAGCGCCGCCGCCCATTCCGGGCGACGCCACGCTGGTCACGCCGCTCATGCCGGGAGCGCTCGACGCGCTGATAGCCAAGAACATCCCCGCCGCGCGCGCGTTCGAGCTGAATGGTCGCACCTGGTACTTATGGCCGGGCGACATCACCGAGACGCTGCCGGCCGGCCCGGATCAGGGCGAGCTGTCGTTGTGGAGCGCCGCTGGTTTCGATATCGCTTACCGCCCCCGCAACGCCCCCGTGCAGTTGCAGGTGCTGGGCGACTTCCCACCCCAGGCCAACTACCTCATCTACGCCGGCACGCACGTGGCAGGCTTCCCGGGCGACCTGACCGAAGTGGTGGACGCATCGCAGGAGTTCCTCACCGCCATCATCGAGGGCACGCCGCAGAACGGCATGGCCGACATTTCCGACAAGGTGCCGACGGTGCGGCTCCTGAGCTTCAACCAGGATTACGTGGACCGGCGCCTGCGGCCCGCTGACCTGGTCGATAAGTACTTGCTAGCGGTGGAGGAACGGAACGTGCGTCTCCTCTACCTGCGGCCCTACACCACCAACGAGCTCGGCGACCCCGTGACCAACACGGAGGAGATGGTGCGCAGCCTGACCGCCGCGCTAACCAGTCAGGGTTACGAGGTTGGGCCGCTCACTCGGCTGGGCATCGAGTACGAGACCGTTCCGTGGCTGCGCGCGGTGGCGGCTCTGGGCATCCTGGCGGCCCTGGCGTTACTGGCGCTGCGTTTCCCCGCCCCGTGGGGAGCGGCGGTGGCTGTGCTGCTGCTGCTCGGCAGTGTGGCGGTGGCTGGCCCCGGCTGGCACGCTCTGGCGCTGGTGGCGGCGCTCATCTTCCCCGTGCTCGGTTTCCTGACCTTCAAGGAGCGGCTGCCGGCCCTGCTGTACGCCACCGTGCTGTCGCTGGCGGGAGCGCTGCTGCTCTCGGCGGTGGGCAGCGAGCAGGCCACGCTGCTTGCCATCCGGCCGTTCGCCGGCGTGGGCTTGACCCTGGTGGTGCCGCCCGCGCTCTTCCTGGTGGGTTACATGCTGCGCTTCCACCGCCCGGCCGTGTGGGTCAAGCGACTGTGGGGCGCGGAGGTGCGGGTAGGGCACGTGGCGATGGGCATGGTGGCGGTGGCTGCCTTAGCCGTGGTCATCCTGCGGCGCGGCAACGATCCCGTGATCGGTGTGAGCCAGTTCGAGCTGGCGCTGAGGCAGTTGCTGGGCGAGTTCGTGGCGCGCCCGCGCTTCAAGGAGCTGTTCGGTCACCCGGCCGCGTTCCTGGCGCTGACTCTGCCCATGTGGCCCACGTGGCTGCGCGGCACGCTGCTCACGGCGGGCGTCGTGGCGCAGGCCAGCATCCTCAACTCGTTCAGTCATTACCACACGCCGCTGCTCATCTCGCTGGAACGCACCGGGGTGGCGCTGGCCATCGGTGTTCTGGTTGGCGTAGTGCTGCTGCCGATAGCTCTGCTGGCCACCCGCCTGTTGCGGGGCTGGCTGGCTGGCGCGGAGGAGGCCGAGTAGGTGGCGCGTGCGCGTTCTGGTTAGCGGTTATTACGGCTTCGGCAACCTTGGCGACGAAGCTCTGTTAGCCGGTCTGCTGGGCGGCTTGAAGGAGCAGGGGCACACGCCTGTGGTGCTGTCGGGTGACCCGAAGGCTACGGAGGAGCAGCACGGCGTGGAGGCCGTGCACAGGTTGCGCGGCTTGGCCGTG
>JBBAFX010000178.1:0-4848 GCA_041655195.1 Trueperaceae bacterium | reverse complement strand
CACGCGGTTTCAGGTGGTTAGGGCGGGCTCCGCAGGGATGAGCAGCCACAGCAGCAAGTAACCAACCGCGGTGGTACCCACCGACAGCAGCACCGACAGCGCGTATATCAGGCGCACGTTGGTGCTGCTCGCGCCTATGAAGGCAGCGATGCCGCCGCAGACGCCGCCGAGAACCCGGTCGCTGCGGCTACGCGCGAAGCGCCGGTCCGTGAACGGCTTGCGGGCTCTTCTCTGATCGTGCGCCAGCGCGTGGGCGTAAGGACGCTCGCCGCCAGGCAGCGGCTTTGGCTGGGGAGCGTGTGTTTCGGCCGTGTGTCCCATGTGAAGCGAGTATAGAACGGCTCGGCTACGGTACCCTCTACTCTGTGAATGAACGCGAGCCAACGAGTGCGCCCGCGCCCGCGCCAGGCGCTACATCGAAGCGCGTGGTGGTGGGCGTCACCGGCGCTTCGGGCCTGGTGTACGCCGTCGACTTACTGCAAACCATGCGCGCCCTCGGAGTCGAGAGCCGGCTCATCGTCACGGCTGGCGCTAAACACGTCATACCCACCGAGCTGGAGGGTTCCCTTCACGACCTGGAGGCGCTGGCCACTAGGGCCTACAAGGACACTGACCTTGGCGCGGACATCGCCAGCGGCAGCTACCCGTTCGACGCGATGGCGGTGGTGCCCTGCAGCGCCGGCACGCTCGCCAAGATAGCCAGCGGGGCTGCGGACACGCTCCTCACCCGCGCGGCTCACGTGACACTCAAGGAGCGGCGCCCGCTCGTGCTGGTGGTGCGCGAGGCGCCCTACTCCCGGCCCATGCTCGTGAACATGCTCAACGCGCACGACGCTGGCGCCGTGGTGCTGCCCGCCGCGCCCGGCTTCTACCACCGGCCCGCCACCATCACCGAACTCGTGGGCGGCATAACCGCCCGGGTCCTCGACCAGTTAGGCGTAAGTAACGAGCGCTCACCGCGCTGGAAGGCTAACGAGTGAGTGGCGTAACGGCCCTGATAGCGGCAGCCGGTAGCGGCGAACGGTTAGGACGTGGACCCAAGGTGTTCGTGCGCGTGGGCGGGCGCACGCTGTTGGAGCTGACCGTGACCGCGCTGCGCGGCGCCGTCAGCGAGATCGTGGTGGCTGTTCCTGCCGAGCACCTGAGCACGGCGCGGCAACTAGCGCCAGAAGCGACCGTCGTCAGCGGGGGAGCGGACCGGCAAGCCACCGTGCGCACCATGCTGGCGGCCAGCCACGGCGACGTGGTGCTGGTGCACGACGTCGCTCGGCCGTTCCTCACCCCGGCGGTGCTGCGGCGGGTACTGACAGCGGCGGAGGCGACGGGCGCCGCTACCGCTGCCCTGGCCCCCGCCGACACGGTCGTCATGGCCGAACATGGCGACGTGGTGCCGCGCGAGCTGCTGCGTCTGGTGCAGACCCCGCAGGGCTTCCACCGCTCGCTGCTTGCAGAGGCGCACGAAGCCGCGGTCAAGGCGGGCGTGAGCGCCACCGACGACGCCGCGCTGGTGCGTCGCCTGGGCCTGGCGGTGGCGCTGGTCGAGGGCAGCCCTCTCCTTAGCAAGCTAACGGTAGCCGGCGACCTGCCCCTCTTCGAGGCTCTTCACGCTGTGTGGCTCAAGGAGACGGGGGTGGCGGAGCGTGCGGCCAGGTAAGTACCAGCGGCGGGCCAGCGCCAAAGTCAACCTAGGGTTGGCCGTGCTGACCCGCCGCGGCGACGGGTTCCATGAGGTCGAGACCCTCATGGCCCGCACGCACCTGGCCGACGACGTGGAGGTCGAAGTGGCGCTGCCCGGTACTGGGGACGGTGGCGTTCACCTGACCGTTAGGGTGGACGCCGCTGCAGGACCGCTGCCCGGCGCTGACGCCCTGGCTGAGGGTGAGGACAACCTGATGATGCGGGCCGCACGCGCCTATCTGGCGGCTTACCTGCGCGCTGCGGAGGCGACTGGCGCGGCAGTGCTCGCGCCGACGCTGAACCTGACCCTGGTGAAGCGCGTGCCGGTGGCGGCCGGGCTTGGCGGCGGCTCTTCGGACGCCGCCGCGGTGCTGAGCGCCCTGCAGGAGGCGGACGCCGGGGCGCAGCCCGGTGGTGCGGCCCTAGTGAGCGTGGCGGAGCGAACCGCCCTGGCCCTGGAGCTGGGCTCCGACGTGCCCTTCTTCCTCGCCGGTCACCCGGCCGCCTTGGCGCGCGGCCGGGGCGAGCGGCTCACCCCGACCACGCTGCCGCGCCTCGAGCTGGTGCTGGTCAACCCAGGCTTAGCGGTCAGCGCGGCTGAGGCCTATCAGCAGCTGGTGGGTTTCACGCCGCGGCTCCGCACCGAGCGTGCGCTGGCGCGGCTGGCGGAGGGGTTAGACCCGGGCTGGTCCAACGGTCTCCAGCCGGGCGTGCTGAGGGCGCACCCGGAGGTCCGCGAGGTGCTCACCGCCCTGCGTGAAGCGGGCCTGAAGGGCGTGATCATGTCGGGCAGCGGGGCGACCTGCTTCGGGGTGGCGACCGCACCCGAACCGGAGGAGGGCGCAGCGGACGGGTCAGGCAGCGCAGCCAGCGCGGTGGACGCCGGCCAGGCCAGCGCGGCTCGGTCCGCTGCCGCCGCCGCGCGCGCGCTCAGCGAGCGGCATCCGGGGTGGTGGGTGACCGCCACCTGCACTACGCTCGGCGGTTAGTCGCCTGGCGCCCCACCGCAGTCCGGCGCGCCGCCTCTCGCCGATACGAGAACGCCTTGCCTCACTTGCGCCGTGGCGGGAACGCCTTGGCCTGCTCAACGTCGTCCTGCACGAGGAAATCCTCGCCGGCTAGCGACTCCACGTGGTGCCTTAGCTCGTGGGTGAGGGTCTCCCACGCCTCCTCTTCCCAGTCGAAAGCGGGATCGTCGGCGGCGATGGTGGCGAAGGAGCCGTAGTAGATGGCCACGTGCCGGCCCAGGCCCTCACCGGCGCCCAGGAAGTCGGCGGGCCCAGGGTCGAGGTACTCGCCCATGCGGACCACGTCGTCGTAGCCCTCCTCCTCCTTGACCTCCTCGATAACGTGCACGCCCTGCAACCCCTCCATGAACTCGGGCGGTATCTCCGCCACCATCTGCTCGATGAGGCGCTGGAACTCCTCGAAACTCATCACGCCACCGCAGACATGAGCACGGGCCGGTCGGCTTCGGCGCTGGCGTAAGCCGTGAGGATCAACCGCACCGCCTCACGGCCGTCCTCGCCGCTGCACACGACCGGGCCCTCGCCGCGTACAGCCGCCACGAACGCCATGACGTGCCGCACGTGCGGTCCCAGGCCCGTGAAGCGGTGCTCGGTCACGTCCGTCTGGTCCCAGCTACCGCCGGGCGACGCGCGGTAAAGGTGCCGCAGGGTCGGTGGGCCGTAGCGGTTGGTCGACTCCAGGGCCCCTTCCGTGCCGTACACCCAGAAGCCCTCCTCCCAGCCGGTGGCGGTCCAGGCTGTCTCTATTACGCCCAGCGCGCCGCTGCGGTAACTGAGACTGGCGTGGGCCGTGTCCTCGACCTCGATGGGGAACTTGGTAGTCGCCAAGCGCGCGTACACCGAGTCGACCTCGCCGCCTAGGAAGAGCGCCAGGTCGGCCAGGTGGCAGCCGTTGTCGAGGAGCGTGCCGCCGCCCGAGGTGGCCTTGATGGCGAACGTGGGCCGCACGCTGGTCAGCCCGCCCCAGTCGTGACCCTGCCGTAACCGCACGTGCGTGATCTCGCCGATGGTGCCTGAGCTGATCAGCTGACGTGCAGTGGCCACGGGGCCACTCGAGCGCAACTGGTGGTTCACCATCAGCACCACGCCAGCGCGGGCGCACGCCTGGATCATCTCGTCAGCCAGGCGCAGGTCAAGAGCGATAGGTTTCTCGACCAGCACGTGCACGCCCGCCGCGGCCGCAGCCAGCGTGGCGGGGTGGTGCACGGCTGTGGGCGCAGCGATACTCACCATGTCGAAGCCGCCCTGCTCGAACAGCTCGTTCAGGTCGGCGTGGCCGCGGCCGATCTGCCACTGCGCCATGCGGGCAGCCAGCGCCTCCTGACTAACGTCGCAGAGCGCCACCACCTCCACGCCCGCCGCGCGGTAACCCTCGAAGTGACTGGCCGAGATACCGCCCGTGCCGATGATGGCTGCGCGGAGGGGCCGGCTCACTTCTTGCCGGCGTCCAGCACGTGCTCCTTGCCCCAGTTCGGCACGCTTTCCAGCGGCGCCGTCATGGGGCAGCCGGCAGTGGAGCGCCGGTAGTGCGGCGCCACGTGGCGGGCGGCGTTGGCGAGGATCGTCTGCACGTTCTCGTCGTGATAGGTGGGGAACGTCTCGTGCCCGGGCCTGAAGTAGACCACCGTGCCGTGCCCGCGCCGCCACGTGCACAGGCTGCGGAACACCTCGCCGCCCTGGAACCAGGACAGCGCCAGCAGCTCGTCTGGGTCGGGGACGTCGAAGCGCTCCCCGTACATCTCCTCCTGCGGCAGCTCGAAGTACTCGGGCACACCGCGCATGATGGGGTGACCGGGAGCGATGTTCCAGATGCGCTCCTTCTCGTCGGCCTCGCGCCACTTCAGCGAGCAGTTGGTGCCCATGAGGCGGTGGAACACGCGCGCGTTATGGCCGCTGTGCAGCACTATGAGGCCCATGCCGGCCAGCACCGCCTGCTGCACGCGCTGCACGACCTCGTCGCTTACCTCGCTATGGGCCACGTGACCCCACCACAGCATGACGTCCGTGCCGTCCACTACCTCCTGTGAGAGGCCGTGCTCGGCGTCCTGCCTAAGCGTGGCGGTGCGCACTGTGGCGCCGGTGCGCTTCTCGAGAGCGGCGGCCAGGGCGCCGTGGATGCCATCTGGGTAGATGTCGGCAACGA
>JBBAFX010000177.1:0-4867 GCA_041655195.1 Trueperaceae bacterium | reverse complement strand
CCTCCCTTGACTTAGTGGTCAGAAACGGCCGCGGCCGCCGCCACGGTTACGGTCGCCGCCGCGGTCGCGGTAACGGTTACCGCCGCCGCCGGGACCCCGGCGCGGGCCGCGCGGAGCGATCTTGCCCTCCAGCTCGGGGCGGATAAGGTCGATCTTGCCACGGTCGTCTATGGTGTTCACCTTCACCTTGAGGCGGTCGCCCTCCTTCAGGTGATCCTCCACGCGCTCCACGCGCTCCTCAGCGATCTGGCTGATGTGCAGCAGGCCGTCAGTGCCGGGGAAGAGGGTGATGAAGGCGCCGAACTCGGTGACCTTAGCCACTACACCGTCGTACTCCTTGCCCACCTCAGCGCTGGCGGTGAGGGCCTCGATCTGGGCCTTCACGCGCTGCGCGGCGGCGGAATCCTCGGAGTATATGCGCACGGTGCCGTCCTCCTGCACCTCCACGGTGGCGCCCATGGCTTCCAGCTCGCGGATCTGCTTCCCGCCGGGTCCGATGACCGTACCGATCTTGTCGGTCGGGATCTTCACCTGCAGGATGCGCGGGGCGCGCCGGCTGATCTCCTCCCGCGGGGCGGGCAGGGCCTTGGCCATCTCGCCCAGGATGTGCAGGCGGCCGTCGCGCGCCTGCGCGAGCGCTTCACGCATGATGTCGGCCGTGATGCCGCCGATCTTGATGTCCATCTGCAGGGCCGTCACGCCGTTAGCGGTGCCGGTGACCTTGAAGTCCATGTCGCCGAGCGCGTCCTCGCTACCCAGGATGTCGGTGAGGATCCGGTAATCGGAGCCCTCCATGACGAGACCCATGGCTATGCCCGCCACGGGCGCCTTGAGGGGCACGCCTGCGTCCATGAGCGCCAGGCTGCCAGCACACACGGTGGCCATGGACGAGGAGCCGTTGCTCTCGAGCGTCTCGCCCACCACGCGGATCACGTAAGGGAAGTCCTCCTGGCTGGGCAGCACGTGCGCCAGGGCGCGGCGCGCCAGGTTGCCGTGACCCAGCTCCCGGCGGCCGGTGCCGCGCAGGCGCTTCACCTCGCCGGTGGAGAAGGGCGGGAAGTTGTAATGCAGCATGAACTCTTCGGAGTCCTCGAGGCCCAGGTCGTCAACCAACCGGTTGTCGCGGCCCGTGCCCAGCGTGGCGGTGCCCAGCACCTGCGTCTCGCCGCGCGTGAACACCGCGGAACCGTGCGCCATGGGCAGCACGCCCGTCTCGACCCAGATGGGACGCACCTGGTCAGACTTACGGCCGTCGGTGCGGAGGTTCTCCTCCACGATCATGCGCCTAAGTTCAGCCTGCTCGGCCTTATCGAAGGCGGCCTTCAGCTGAGCGGTGCGTTCGCCGGCGTCCTCAGCCTCCGGGTCGGTCACCTGAGACTCGATGATCTGGTCGCGCAGCGCCTTCAGCTTGTCGGCGCGCAGGTGCTTACCTTCGGTGAGGAGCACGCCGCGCAGGTCGGCGTCGGCCGCCTGGCGCTTGACGAGCGTAACCACGTCGGCGTCCAGTTCGATGGCAGGCGTGAAGCTCTTCTTCTCGAGGCCGATCTCGCTCTTCATACGCTCGATGAGCTCGACCACGGGCGCCAGCTGCTCCTGCGCGAACTCGATAGCGCCGACCATGACGTCCTCGCTGAGTTCGGTGGCGGCGGCTTCGACCATGAGGACCGCGTCCTTGGTAGCGGCCACGGTGAGCTCCAGCTTGGTCTCGCCGTTGACGAGGCTCTCCATGCTGGGGCTGGCTACGTAGTTGCCGTCCACGTAACCCACGGTGGTGCAGGCGGTGGGGCCGCCCCAGGGCACGTCGGAGATGGACAGGGCGGCGGAAGCGCCGATGGCGGCCAGCGGCGCCGGGTCGACCACCTGGTCGGCGGACAGCACCGTGACGATGACCTGCACCTCGTTACGCAGCTGCTTGGGGAACAGCGGGCGGATCTGCCGGTCGATGATGCGGGCGTTCAGGGTGGCCTGCAGGCCGGGGCGGCCCTCGCGGCGCATGAACGAGCCGGGGATCTTACCGATAGCGTAGTGGCGTTCCTCGTACTCAACAGTGAGGGGCAGGAACGGTACGGGCGAGGCGCTGTCGTTCATGTGGGCGGTCACCAGCACGAGCGTGTCGCCGCAGCGCACGGTGACGCTGCCGGCCACTTGCTTGGCCAGCTTGCCCGTCTCGATGATCAGTTCGCGTCCGCCGAACTGAGTGGTGTAACGGCGGTGGTTGGGTAAGTTCACTATCTCTCCTTCGAGCGGCTGGCTGCTGCGGCGCGTGTTGGGACGCTTTAGCCCTGCGCGCCGGTCGCGTACTCGGGCCCACGCCTGAGTGCGCTAGGGGCCTGTTGTGCCTGAAGGCAGAACAGGGGTGCTGGTGTGAGTACGGCGAGGCTACGTGAGCCTCGCCGTGACTGCCAAAGTTGGTTGGCTGGACCGCCTAGGGCGCCCGGGCTTGCGTTAGTAGGGGGCGGCGGTAGCAGCTGCTTACTCCTTACGCCTGCTTCAGCGCCTGAGGCCGAGGCTGGCGATCAGTTCCTTGTAGCCCTCGTAATCGGTCTTCTCGATGTAGCTGAGGAGGCGCTTGCGCTTACCCACCATCATGAGAAGGCCGCGGCGGCTGTGGTGATCCTTCTTATGGCTCTGCAGGTGCTGGCTGAGCTCCTCGATGCGCTTGGTCAGAAGCGCCACCTGCACGGCGCTTGAGCCAGTGTCCTGGCCGTCCTTGCCGTACTTGCTTACGATCTCGGTCTTCTGGTCTGCGGTTAGTGACATGTAGGCAACCTTTCAAATTCTTATCCGGCGCGGATCCGTTAGAGTCGATACCGAACCAGATGTCAACCGTAGAAGCTTAGCACACTAGCGGGCTTACGCGTGTCGTTCGAACCAATCCACTATGGCGTTCAGGCGTGCCAGCCGCCGGTCCGGCCTGCCGGAACGCGAGAGCTCGTGCCCCTCGTCCGGGAAGCGCAGGAACTCCGTTTCGGCTTTACCTACGCGCTTCAGCACCGAGAAGAGCTGCTCCGCCTGCTCTATGGGGCAGCGGTGGTCCTGCTCGCTGTGGATTATGAGGAGGGGCGTGGTGACCTCCTCCGCGTAACGGATGGGGCTCTGGCGCCACAAGGCGTCCACGTCGCCCCACGGCACGCCGTTCAGTTGCCGCTCCACGAAGTAAGGACCGATGTCGGACGTGCCGTACATGCTGGTCCAGTTGCAGATGCTGCGCTGCGTGACCGCGCTCCTGAACTTGCTGGTCTGGCCCACCAGCCAGTTGGTCATGAACCCGCCGTACGAGCCGCCCGTTAGGTGCAGGGGCGCCTTGGCGCGGCCCAGGCGCTTGGCGCCCGCTTCGGCTATGGCCATGACGTCGTCGGCGTCCACGCTGCCGTAACCACCCAGCATGGCCGTAGCGAACGTGAAGCCGTAACTGCTGCTGCCGCGCGGGTTGCCGAAGATGACGGCGTAACCGCGTGACGCCAACAGCTGGAACTCGAAGTTGAAGCCGTAACCGTAGTTGGTGTGCGGGCCGCCGTGCACCTGCACCACAGCCGCCTTGTCCTTACGCGGCTTGGTGGGTTCGGTAGCCCAGTAAGGCACGTCGGCCGGCCCCGCCTGGAAGGGCCCTTGCGGCTCCACCAGGTCGAGGCGGCGCACCCAGGCGTCGTTGTAACTGCTCAGCCGGGTCTCCTTGCCGCCTGCCAGCAACCACAGCTCGCTGGGTTGGGTGGGGGTCTCCGCCAGGAAGAGCGCGGTCGGCTCGGTGGCGGCAGTGCCGGTGGTGGCGCTGAAGGCGCTCACCACGCGCCGCTCGCGGGCCTGCACGTCGGTCACCGCGCCGTCCTGGCCCACCTTCACGAGGTTCGTGTCGCCCTCCCGGTTGGTGATGACCAGCAGCGAGCCGTCGTCCAGCCACACCGGGTTGCCCGGGTGGGCGCCGTAGCGGCTGTCGCCGCCGGCGCTGTGGTGGGTGTCGAAGTCACCGCTCAGCAGTCGCGGTGAGCCGGCCGCGGCCACGCCGCCGCGCACCTTCTTCAGCTCCAGCTGCCACAGCCCGGCGGCGCTGACGAAGTCCTCCGGGTCGGCTGGGGCGGAGAACACCAGGCTCTTGCCGTCCGGCGCCGGGGTGGGTTGGCTCAGGCCCAGCACGCTCTCGAGCAGCTTCTTGGTCTTGCCGCTGGCCACGTCCACGGCCAGCAGGTCGCCGCGGTAGGCGGAGAAGCCCTTATCAGGCGTCTGCGCCACCAGGTAGAGCGTGGCGCCGTCCGCCGAGAAGGCCAGGCCAGCGGCGTCCGCCGTTAGGTCGGTGAGCTGGCGGCTCTTGCCGCTCCGAACGTCCAGCACGTGCACCTGAGCGGGCTCGGTGGGCAGCACGCCCGCACCGTCCGCGCGCCAGCGGCTGCGCGTTATGCGCCGCGGCAAACCCGTCTTGGCGGGGCTGTCCTCCCACTCACCGCGCGTGAAGTAGGCGATCTGCCTGCCGTTCGGGTGCCACATGAACTCGCCCACGCCCGCCTTGTGCTCAGTGAGGCGGCGCGCTTCGCCGCCAGCCAGCGGCATGAGGTACAGGTTCGGTCGGCCGCCCTCCTCACGCACGCTGAGGAAAGCCAGCTGCTCGCCGGTGGGGGAGAAGCGCGGCGTGGTGTCGCTGTACTTCCCCTGGGTCAGCTCGGTGGGCTTGGGCTTGCCCCGCCCGCTCAGGTCGTAAAGCTCGATGCGGCTACGGTAGCGGGGCGGTTCGTACTTGCCGTCCTTGGGCTTGCCGGCCCTTGCCTCTGCGGCCGCGCTGCCCTCAACCTGCGTCTTGTCGGGCGCGCCACCCTTGGCGTTCACTACGCGGGTCACCACCACAGCCGCGGCGCCGCCACCTGGCGCCAGCTGCGGG
>JBBAFX010000176.1:0-4899 GCA_041655195.1 Trueperaceae bacterium | reverse complement strand
CAGGTTCCGGGGCAGATGCCTGGTCAGATGCCGGGTCAGGTTCCGGGGCAGATGCCTGGTCAGATGCCGGGTCAGGTTCCGGGGCAGATGCCTGGTCAGATGCCGGGTCAGGTTCCGGGGCAGATGCCTGGTCAGATGCCTGGGCAGATGCCGGGTCAGATGCCCGGCCAGGTTCCGGGGCAGGTACCCGGCCAGATCCCTGGTCAGGTACCTGGTCAGATGCCGGGTCAGGTTCCGGGTCAGGTTCCGGGGCAGGTGCCTGGTCAGATGCCCGGCATGCCGTCTATCGACTGGAACGGCGTGTTCGTGGGCGATAACGGCAACGTGGTGCTGGCGGTGCAGGGTTCGCAGGGGAACTACGTCGGTTACGTCCAGTTGCAGGGCCAGCAGTACCAGTTCCAGGCGCACCTGGATGACCTCACGCTGCACGGCATGTTCTCGGCGGGCGGGGGTCAGTACGAGTTCTGGGCTGACCGGGAGGGCCCGACCGTGTACCTCTACCTGGGCGACACCACTTACGTAATGCAGCAGCGGCAGTGAGGATCTCGCAGTGATGCTCTCACAGGGATGCTCTCGCAGTGATGCTCCGAGGAGTCGAAGGATGATGCAGGCAGGTTTGAGCAGGGCGATTCCGGTTCAGGGTCAGCGGCTGGAGCGCGGTTCGCGTGGCTTGGCCCGCACGCGCAGCGCGGGACTGGTCGTGGCGCTCTTGGCGCTCGTTCTCGGCGGGGCGGCGCTCGCCCAGTACGGCTACCCGTACGGTTACCCCTACGGCAATCCGTACGGCTACGACCCGAGCGCCTACATGTATGGCTACCCGTACGGCTACGACCCGAGCGCATACATGTACGGCAATCCGTATGGCTACGACCCGAGCGCCTACATGTACGGCTACGATCCGAGCGCTTACATGTTCGGAACGCCGATGGGCTACGACATGACCGGCATGTACGGCATGTACGGCATGTACGGCATGCCCGGCGCCTCCGGCATGCCCGGCATGGGCACGGACCCCATGGCTCAGATGGACCTCATCGGGCAGCAGTTGCAGGCCGAGATGCAGCGCTTAGAGCAGCAGCTGGCGCAGTTCGACGAGCAGGCCAAGGCCAAGATGGCGGAGATCAACCAGTACTTCATGAACCTCTACCGCCAAACTACGGGCGACATGACCAGCTCTAACGAAGTGGCGCTCTACTACGGGCAGCAGATCCACTGCCAGCAGCACCCGCTGGACTGTCAGTTGGCGGCTCAGCAAGCGTCGGAGTCGGCGGCGGCGCTGGCGGCTAACAACGCTGCGTTCCAGGCGCGCATGGCTTCGCAGCAGGCCGCGTTCGACGCCCGCAACCAGCAGTGGAGCGCTGACATGCAGGCGCGTGACCAGGCTAACCAGGAGTGGATCGACACGGTCATCTGGGGCCTGGACGATTACAGCGCCGGTGCGGGCAGCCCCACGTACCAACTGCCGTTCGCGCCGTCGGCGGGGCAGACGTACCAGACGCCGCTCGGCAATCCGCTCGTGTTCGACCAGTCGCAGAACATCTGGTACCAGATCGGGCCGGACGGCACGTACACGCCGTACTACCAGGTGCCGTGAGGGCCTAACGTAACGGTCAAGAAGTAAGGGTCGAAGAGAGGAGCGCGGGGGCGCACTAAGCTTTCGGGGCGGAGGCTTTAGGAGCCGAGATCAGGTTAGCGGTCGCGGGTTGCGGCGCCAGTCCGGTCTCCGCCTGCAGCCGTTCCTCGAAGCGCTTGAACACCTGCCGCGCTTCACGGCCGCGGCCGCGGGCTACTAGGCGTTTCAGCAGGGCCTGCACGGCCTCCTCGTGGAGGGGCTCCAGCTCGACCACGCGCTTCAGGTAGTCGACGGCTGCGTCGTCGCTGCCAGCTATGCCCGCCTCCAGCAGTAGCGCCACCGCCCGTTCGCGTAGGTGGTAACCGAGGTCCGACAGTAGCTCCACGTCCAGGTAGGCGAAGAGCGGCTCGCGGTAGGTGGCGAGGACGGTGGCGGCGTCGCGCTCCGTCAGGGCCGCCACCAGGGTGGTGTGATCCGAGGTGAAGTTGTGGAGACCGTCCCTACGCACGAAGGTGGGCACGCCCCACGGCTCCAGCGTCTTGCGCAGAACGTTCAGTTGCACGCCCATGTTGTTGCGTTGGCGCGCCGAATCCGTCTCGGGCCACATGGCCTCACCGATGGCTTCGCGGCTGTAGCCCGCCACCAGCAGGGCGAGCAACTGCTGTTGCCGCTCCGTCAGGGCCAGCTCCTTGCCTAGCAGCTTGGCGGAGAACTCGCCGTGGAGCTGAACCTCTAAGGGCGGTATCTCGGCTATGCGCTCCAGAACGGCCTCGGGCCAGTCGCTTATCAGCACCTCGTGCAGCGGGTAGTGGTGAGCCAGGTCGGGCATGGCGCGGGGCAAGTGCTCCAGTTTCAGGCCCGCGAAGCGCGCCAGCCGGCCGCGGCCGTGGGAGAACTGCACGAGACCGAACATGGCCTCAAGCGCCGCTTCGTCGCGGTTCAGCAGGTAATCGGCGGCGTGCCAATGGATCCTGAACTCGCGGTACGGGTACACGCCGCGCGTCTCCTCCAGCAGCCTAAGCGCCTCGTCGCGTTCGCCCGCCGCTTCCGCCACCCATAGCAGCTCCAGCCTGGTGTACGGGCCCATCTGCAGCACCGGCGCCACGCTGCGGCCGGTGGTCAGGTCGCCGCTGAAGCGCAAGGTCCGCAGCCACAGCGCGCTCACGCGCTCGCTCAACTCCAGCTGCTCCCAGCGCTTGGCGGCCGTCAGGAGGGCGGGAAACTTCTCCGCGTCCAGCTCCAGGAACGCCAGCATGGCCTCGATCATGAGGCGCTGGTACGGCGCGGCGTAATTGAGAGCCTCGTGCAGCGTCTTGCGAGCGCCAGGAACGTCCCATGTGAGCGCCATGTTCACGGCCGCGTTCTGCCGTATGACGAGATTGGCCTGCTGGTCGAGGCCGCCCTTCTCGAGTGCTTCCAGTTGGCCCGCTAGCGCTTCCTCCACGATGCCGTGGATCTCCCACCCCAGCATGTAGGTGCTTATGCGCGCCTTCGTCTCCATGAGCGTGCGCAGTGGTCCGGGCTCGAGCTTGCCGTACGTGCGCACCAGCTCCTTGAAGTACGTCTCCGCCTTCAGGTAATCGCCCTGCATGTACACGTGCTGCGCCAGATTGGACAGCGCCTTGCCCATGATCATGGGGTCGTCGTGCGGCAGCATCTGCTGCAGGCGCGTGGCGTACGGGGCGCACTGCTCGAACCGTTTGGCGGCGGAGAGGGCGTAGACGGTTATGGCGGTGAGTGTCACGCGTTCGCCGCTAGTGAGGCCGTCCTCGGCGAGGAGGCGGTCTACGTCCGGCAGCGCCTCGTCGTAGCGGTTGAGGAGCAGGAGCGCCTCGCATACGTAGGCGCGCCGTTGCGGGGAGGCGTGGTCGGGGGCGAGCCCGTTCCAGCGCAGGTAATCGGTGGGTTGCTGGTTGTGGAGCCCGAGGTCGGGCGCGTTCAGTAGCTCCGTTAGCGCCGTCAGATGGCCGGCGCGCTCGAAGGCCGCGCCCTGCTGTTGGGGTGTCAGGCGCGGGGTGCCCTTATCGAGTTCCGCGTGCACGTCGGCGCGGTGGCGTTGCAGCATGCCCTCGGCAACCAGCGGGTGCAGCCGGTAGGCGTCGGCAAGCGCCTGCAGGAAGCCGACGCGCACGAGTTCGCTGGTCGCCTCGGTGGCGGCCGCTTTGGGCAGCTGATCCAGAGCGGCGGTGAAGAGCAGTTCACGCCAGGCGGCTTCGCTGACGCTGCGGCGCACCCCCTCGAGCAAGGTGGCGTTGATCGGGAAGGTGTCGGCCAGGGAGGCGAAGTGCAGGGGTAGCGGCCAGCCGTTGGTGAGGGTCAGCGCCTTGGCGGCGCGCTCGGCGTCGCCGAAGAGGTCGGCGGCCTCGCTGCCCGTGAAGGCCAGCATCTCGGCGGTCACGTGGATGAGCCGCTCCGTGGTGGTGAGCTGTGCCAGAGACGGGTAAGGGAGGTGCTGTCGGCTGGCCAGCAGCAGCAGTCCGCCCACGTGCTTGAGGAGCGGCTGCAGATCCTCGCTGCCGTCAAGCTCCTCCAGTACGAGGAGCGTCGGCGTCTTCCAGAGTTCGTCCAGGAGCACGCCCCACGGGGCGCTGGCGGGGAGGCTAAGGCTCTGAGCTATTGCGCTGCGCGCTTCGCGCTCCGCTAATGACAGCCAAACAACGCGCCAGCCGCGTTCCTCCAGCTCCCACGCCCACTGGCTGGCCAGCACGCTCTTGCCGTAACCGTACGGCGCTTCGAGCCACACCACGAACCCCTCCTGGTCGGGGAGGGCCTCGAGTAGCCGGGGCCTCGGGAGGTGGTGAGGGCTCTCTGCGGGGCGGACACTGAACATCGGTTCTCGACCTCGACCTGGTTATCGACCTGCGCCAAGCAACGCGTGGCGAGGAGCGTGCTGCTGGAAGTATATGGAGCCGAGTATACGGAGCAGAATCGCACGGCAGGTGCACACGTCGGATGCACACGCGCGGGGCGCGGCGGGCTCAGCCAGTGCGGGCGTTGTTCAGGTGAGGGTCATGCGGTGGCGCGGTGAACAACACGCCCACGGACCGTGGTTAGTAGCACCTCGCCCGCGGGCCCGAGCACGGTCAGGTCGGCGTCCTTACCGGGCGCTAGGCTGCCGCGACGCTCCTGCAGGCCCAGCATGGTGGCGGGCACCAGTGCGGTCATGCTGGCTATCTGCGGCCAGGTGGCGCCCACCTCGTTCAGCAGCACCATGCAGTTGCGGTTCATGGGGCTCATGCTCTCGGCTAGGGTGCCGTCCTCCAGCGTGCACACGCCCTGACGCACGGTCACCGTGCGGTAGCTCTCGTCGTAGACGCCGTCCGGCA
>JBBAFX010000175.1:0-4927 GCA_041655195.1 Trueperaceae bacterium | reverse complement strand
GCGCTCGTGCTGCTGACGCTGGCGCTGCTGGCGTTGCTGGCGGAATGGCTTCTGTTCAGCGGTGGTAAGGCCAGACGACTGGTAGGCTGAAGCGCGTGGCGCGAGTCGACATAGGCCTGCCGTTCGTTACCCTGCTCATCCTCGCGGGTGGCCTGGCGACGCTCAACAGCGCCGCTCCCAGCAACGAGTTCATGCGGCAACTGGTCTTCCTGGGTGGTGGCGTGGTGCTCATCGCGCTGCTGGTGTGGCTCGGTAAGAACCGCGTGCTGCGTTACGCCCCGCACCTGTACGTGCTGAGCGTGGCCCTGCTCGTCGTGACTTTCTTCTTCGGTCGCGAGGTCAACGGCGCTAAGTCGTGGCTCTACCTGGGGCCGCTGCCCGGCTTCCAGCCCTCCGAGCTAGCCAAGCTGGCCCTGTTACTGGCGCTGGCAGCGGTGCTACACGAACGTCCCATGGGCCGCTTCGTCGATTACCTGCGGGTCGGCGCGCTGGCGCTTCCACCCATAGGCCTGGTGCTCATCGAGCCCGACCTCGGTAGTGGTTTGGTTCTGACTGCCCTCGCGGCCGGCATGGTCCTCGTGCGCGGCGTGCCCTGGAAGCAGCTCCTGCTGATCCTCGCCCTGGTGGGCGTGGCCGTGCCCACGGTCGTTATTCCCAACCTCAAGCCGCACCAGATCGAGCGACTGGTGTCGTTCGTGGACCCGGAAGCCGACCCGCGCGGCAGCGGCTACCAGGTCATCCAGTCCACTATCGCCGTGGGTTCGGGCGGACTTACGGGTAAGGGTTACAAGGCCGGCACGCAGTCGCAACTCGGCTTCATCCCGTACCGCCACACCGACTTCATCTTCCCCGTGCTGGCGGAGGAGAGCGGCTTCGTGGGTTCGGTGGTGCTGCTACTGCTATATGGGCTGCTGTTCTGGCGGCTGCTGGCCATGGCGGGGGAGTGCATCTACGAGCGCGACCAACTGATCATCGTTGGCGTGACCGTGCTGATAGCCTTCCAGGTCGTCGTTAACATCGGGGTCACGCTCGGCATGGCGCCCGTCACCGGCATCACCTTGCCGCTAGTCTCGTACGGCGGTACCAGCCTGGTAAGCACCCTGCTGGCGCTGGCGCTAGCGTTCGTGGTGCACCGCGACCGTTACGTGGACTGGTGAACGTACCCGCAGCCGCGCTTCTGCTAAGTTAGCGGCATGAGTAGCGGCCACGAGTCACAGCCCTCAACAGTTCCAGCTACGGAGCCGGCACCGGCCGACGCTTCCGCCACCCCCGTGGATCCCAAGCTCGAGGCTCTCAGGCAAGAGGTGCTCACCTCCCTGAAGGTGGTTCACGACCCCGAGATTCCGGTCAACATCGTCGACTTGGGCCTCGTTTACGACGTACACGTGCGCGAGAACGGCCACGTCGACATAACCATGACCCTCACCACCATGGGTTGCCCCGTGCAGGACATGATCCAGACCGACACCGAGCTGGCGGCCATGAAGGTAGACGGCGTCAACAGCGCAGCGGTCGAGTTCGTGTGGTCGCCGCCCTGGAGCATGGCCAAAATGACGGACGACGGCAAGAAGCAGATGCGCATGTACGGCTTCAACGTCTAGACTGGATTACCACACCCTAGCTGCGGCCGGGCGCTTGACGCGTTCGGCCGCTCTTTTTTCGGGCGTGGTTGAATGACGCATGTTCTTCGGTTCCAGGGTGCGCGGCGTGGACCCACGGCTGCAGGAGTGGGCGCGGTTCGCTGAGGAGTTCGAGCTCAAGGAGGCCTCCGAGCTCACCGAGCCCCTAGGGCAGCAGTTCAGCCTGGGGGAGGGGCAACTAACGCCCGTCTACGCTTTGCGGCGGCCAGGCCAGCCGCTGCTGGTGGCGTTCGATCAGCGCCGCGAGCGCAGCGGCCCGACCGGCAGCGTCATGAACCTGCGCACCTTCGTGGCTGTTAGAGGCGCTAGCGACCAGAGCGCCCCGCCCATGCGCGCCAGCGCGCGGCGTGGCAAGGCGCTCGAGAGCCTGGAGGCGGGACGCAGCGGCGCGGAGCGGCTGCCTATGGCGAACGACCCCGAGTTCGACGAGAGCGTGAGCGTGTACACACGCGAACCGCACGGCGCTAAGGCGGTGCTTACCCCGCCCGTCAGGAGCGTGCTGCGGCGACTGTTGCTGGCGGCTGACCAGGCAGCGCAGAGCGCGAACGGTGCCGACGCTACCTTCGCCACCAGCGTGGCGCCCAGCCTGGTGGTCGGGCAGCGGAACCTCCTGCTCTGCCTGGAGCCGCGCAGCGCCCTGCCCGTTAACGCGCTCGGATCGCTGTTGGCCGACATGCTGAGCCTCCACGTGGCCCTCGAGGCAGCCAGCCGGTCGCTGGCAGATGCGTTACTCGACGACGCGTTATTGCCGTGATGTTTATGGCTGCGCGAACCGGTCAGTCGCGGTGGTAAGGGTGCCCGGCGCGCACGGTCTCTACCCGGTAGAGCTGCTCGAGTAACACCAGGCGGGCCAGGTCGTGCGGGAACGTGAGGGGGGAGAGGCTCCAGCGTTCCTGGCAGCGCGCCAGCAGCTGCTGGTCATGACCGTTCGCGCCCCCGATGAGCAGCGTCAGACGGCTGACGCCAGTTAGCTCCAGCTGACCGACGTGGTCGGCCGCCCTCATCGAGCGCCACCACGTGACCGTCAGCGACGCCCAGCAGAGCCTCGCCCTCAGCTCGCTTCACCGCGGCCGCGTCGCCCTTGCCCTCGCGCACCTCCACCACCTCGCACTGGGCCAGGGCCCTCAGGCGTGCCAGGTAATGGTCAGCGCCGCTCCGGTAGAACGGCTCCTTGAGTTTGCCCACGGCGGCGATCCGGTAGCGCATCTGTTACGCCAGCCCGCCTGGCGTTACTCGCCGGCGGGGCGCAGTTTGGCCAGGAACTCGCGGCGCCGGGTGGCGCGCATGCCACTGGCCTCGATGGCGGCCTCGAGCTTCTCCTGATCGAGCGCCTGCACGAGCAGCTCTATCTCGCTCTTCGCGAAGTTGCGGCCGTGGAGGATGTGCTCCTCGAACGCGGCGTACGCCAGCGGGGTGACGGCCTTGGCTACGTGCGCCATGGCGTCGCCGTACACGCGGATCTCGTACTGGGCGTGCCAGTCCATGCGCAGGCGCAGGAAGTGGAACAGGTTGTTCAGGTCGATCTGCCAGTACATCTCGGTGTACAGCGAGAGCGGCAAGTTGATGCGCGCCAACTCGCGCGCCACGTCGTCCTCGAGCAGCTCCTCGTACTCGCTGTAGATGCGCGACTGGCCGGAGGTGAGGAGCGCTATGACCCGCTCGCGCAGCTCGGCGGGCACCTCGGCGGCGTCGCCGCCCTGTCGGTTGAGCTTGCTCTGCTTGCGCACCTCGTTCGGGTTGGGCACGTAGAACTCGTCGCGCATGACGCTGTAGCGCCCGCTGATCTCGTTCAGACGGGCGGTGCGGTGCCTGATCCACTGCCGCGCCACGAAGATGGGCATCTTGACGTGGAAAGTGAAGATGACCTGCTCGAACGGGCTGGTGTGGCGGTTACGCAGGAGGTAGTCGATGAGCGCGCCGTCCTCGCGGACGGTCTTGGTGCCCTCGCCGTAGGAGACGCGGGCGGCCTGGACGATGCGGGCGTCGCCCCCCATGTAATCGACCAGACGCACGAATCCGTGGTCCAGGACGCTTATCTCCTTGTCCAGGAGCTCCTCGGCAGCGGGTACGATTATGCGAGCCATGAGCGGCATGCTACCAGGGCTCGCCTGCGCTGCCGCCCTGCGCTGACTCGACTCCGGCTCGGGTCGTCAGCGCCTCCAGCAGCAGGTGCGTTCCTCATGAGGGAAGTATGAGTGCGCCGTTTCACAAGCGCGCAAACTTCCGCTGGGACGCGGCTTCCTGGCTCTCATCCGCAGTTCATCCGCCTTGACACAAGTGGTCGAACCATGACAAACTCGGTTTGGACCTTTGTCGTCCTTTGCCGCATGGAAGGAGGTGCACCTTTTGAACCGGCATCGGAGGGCTAGGAACCCGGCAAGACACACAAGTTTCGGCCAACGGCCTGGAGAGGAAACTCGGACACTCCCGGGTCTACCGCCCCTACTTGCCAAAGCTTGCCGCGCAAGTCAACTTCAGAAGAGTTCAAGGGGTATTACATAATGAAGAAGCTCATCATCACGCTCCTGGCAGCGGTTCTGGCCAGCGGCGCCTTCGCCCAAAGCTCGTTCCCGGACATCCCGGCGAACCACTGGGCCGGCGACGCCGTTGAGCGCATCGCTGACCTAGGCATCGTCATCGGCTTCCCCGACGGTACTTACCGTGGCAACGAAGCCTTCACTCGCTATCAGGCCGCTCTGGTCGTTAGCCGCCTCCTCGACGTTCTCAACGACAACGTCAACGCGGCTCTCGCCCTGACCCAGGCCGACGTCGACTCCCTGCGTAACGCCGTTCAGGAGCTCGCCTCCGACGTGGCTGCCCAGGGCGTGCGGCTCTCCGCCGCCGAGAGCGCCATCGCTGGCCTCTCCGACGACGCTGCTGCCACCAACGCTCGCCTCGATGAACTCGCGGCGAACCTCGGCACCGGCGATCCTGCTGTCCTTCGCGACCTGCAGAACCAGATCGCTTCGCAGCGTGTCGCCCTCGACACCGCTCAGGCCACCGCTGACGCCGCTGCTGCGCGCGCCAACGACGCCTACAGCCTCGCCCGCCAGGCCTACACGCTCGGCCGCGAGAACGCTTCGGACATCGCTAACCTCAACCGTGTCATCGGCCTCATGCAGCGCGACGTTAACGCGCTCAAGAGCGCTTCCGGCGGCACCGTTGTGGCCGGCGACGTTGACCTCAGTGGCGTCAACTCCGCCATCGAGCGCAACCGCTCCGACATCGCGAACATCCGCGAATTCGTCATCCTGCTCCGTCGCGACCAGGTAGCCCTCCGTGACCGC
>JBBAFX010000174.1:0-4933 GCA_041655195.1 Trueperaceae bacterium | reverse complement strand
GTGAACACCCTCCGGTACCGCCTGAAACGCATCGAAGAGCTGGTGCAGGAGCCGCTCGCCCGACCCGAAACGGTCGCCAAGCTCTACCTGGCGCTGCAGATCGACGCCATGCTCGAGCGCGGCGGCGCTCGGCGCGCCTGATGGGAGCCGTGTTGGCCCGGGTATATTCGGGCTAGATGAACGACTCCTACAGCGGGGGAAGTGGCCACGGCCACGAGGGCCTGCTGGCGCGCCTGCCTGCCGCGGTGCTGGGCGCCGGCACCATGGGCCGCGGCATAGCGCAGCTGCTCCTGCAGGCGGGCGCCGACGTGGTGCTGGTGGACCCGCAACCGGACGCCCTGAGCCGCGCCCGCACCGACCTGAACGACACCTTCGAGATGCTGGCCGCCAAGGGGCGCCTGGCCGCCACGCCGGGTCAGCTCATGGCGCGCCTGAGCACCTCCGCAGACGTGCACGCCGTGGCGGCCTCGCGCTGGGTCTTCGAGGCCGCGCCCGAACGGCTCGACCTCAAGCAGCAGCTCTTCCAGCAGGTGGAGGCGGCAGCGCCGGGCGCGCGCCTGGCCACCAACACCTCCACCCTGTCGGTAACCCAGATAGCCGCCGGCTGCCAGCGGCCCGAGAACGTGGTGGGCGTGCACTTCTTCAACCCGGCGCCGCTCATGAAGCTGGTGGAGGTTATCCCCGGCCTCGAGACGCCGCCCAGCCTGGTGGCCGACGCGGTGGCCGTGGCCCGCGCGCTGGGTCGGCAGCCCGTGGTGGCGCAGGACCGGCCCGGCTTCATAGTCAACCGCGTGGCGCGCCCGTTCTACGGCGAGGCCCTGCGGCTCGCGGGTGAGGGCGCCGCCTTCGAGGAGATAGACGTCGCCATGCGCGCGGCCGGTTTCCGCATGGGCCCCTTCGAGCTTCTCGACCTGATCGGGCTCGACGTGAACCTGGCCGCCACGAAGAGCGTGTACGAAGCGTTCTTTCACGAGCCGCGCTACCGCCCCCACCCGCTGCAGCAGGCGCTGGTGACCGCCGGCCGCCTCGGCCGCAAGTCATCTCGTGGTTTCTACAGCTACGACGCCGCGGGTCGGCGCGAGGACCGCATGGGGGCGCAGGGCGGCACGCGTCAATCTGACCAATCTCAAACAGCCCACGCTCAGTCGGCTCAGGCGGCTCAGGCTCGGGCGGACCAGGCTCAGGCGGACCAGGAAGGAGAGCGCGGAGCCACACCGCGGGTTGCAGTCCTCGGCTCCACCGCTGCAGCCCGTGTGCTGCGCGCCCACCTGGAACGCTTCGCGCCCGGGGCGCTAGCTGACACCGCGGACGAAGCTCAATCGGCACCCGTCGACCTGCTCTTCGACGCCCGCCTGAGCTTAGGTGAGAAGGCGCCAGCTGGCGGGCCGAGCATCCCAGCCGCCCACTGCCACCTGGCGCTCTGCTGGGCCCACAGCGCCAGCGCGTTGCGGGGCGCGCTCGGCAGCGCACCGGGCGCAGAGAGAGCGGAGGGTACGGAGCACGTCATCGGCTTCAGCCTCCTGCCCGCCCCTAAACAGCTCGCCGCAGCAGCCGCCTCAGGCGACGAGCCCGCGCCGGTCACGCTCGAGCTGCTCGAGAGCGTCACGGGCAGCGGGCCCGCCCTAGAACACGCTCGGGCGCTCCTCTCTCAACTCGGTTTCACCACGCTCACGCCGCCCGATCAGGCCGGCGGTAACGCCTTCCGCATCTTCGCGCTGCTCCTCAACGAGGCCACCTCGGCCGTAGCCGAGCGCCTGGCTACGCCTGAGCACATCGACCAAGCCATGCGCCTCGGAGTGAACTACCCCGCCGGACCGCTCGAGTGGGCGGAGCATATAGGTCTGGCCGACATGCTCACTGCGCTGCGGGGACTGCACGCCGAGGTGGGCGCCGAACGCTTCTCGCCCCACCCCCTCCTCGGGCGCCTGGTTGCCGCTGGCGGCGCGCGCTACTTAGACCTCGCCACCTTCCGAACCCCTGAAGCCACGGCCGCCGACGCCGGCGCGACGGGGCTACGCACGGGACGGAGCAGCCGCTGATGCGCCCCATTCCGGACGGTTACGAGACCCGGCATGAGATCGTGGTCACGGACGCCATGACGGTGGACTTCGAGGACCGTGAGGACCCGCGCCTGGGCAAGCTGCACCCCGTGTACGCCACCTACTGGCTGGCCAAGCACATGGAGTTGGTGAGCCGCAAGATCATCCTGCCGTTCCTGGAGGAGGGGGAGGCGGGCATAGGCTTCGAGGTGGCCGTGAAGCACGTGGCTTCCGCGCTGCCGGGCATGCGCGTAACGCTGACGGCGCGCTTCGAGCGCATGGAGCGTAACCGCGTGTTCGCCACCTGCCAGGCCGTTAGCGAGCTAGACGACGTGCTGGCCACGGGCTCCACCGTGCAGGTCATCTTGTCCGAAGAGCGCTTAGAGGGCGCGTTCGACGACCTAAGGCAACGCTTCGAACAGCACAGGAGAACGAACGAGTGAACCGCGCGCCGGCCGCGAACGCCGGCAAGAACGCCGGACACTAACGCCGGCCACGAACGCCGGACATGAACGCCGCGCACGCGCACTGCAGCCGAACGGGCCCTGCGGGCGTACGAAAGGGAGGAAACCGAGGATGGTCAAGCTGATAGCCATGTACGAGAAGCCTGAGAACGAGGCCGCCTTCTTCGAGCATTACGAGAACGTGCACGCGCCACTGGCGCAGAAGGTGCCGGGGTTGCAGAAGCTGGTCATGAACCGTGTGTACGCGGACGCGTTCGGGCGCGAGCCTCGCTACGTGCTCATAGCCGAGATGCACTTCCCGGACCGCACCACCTTCGACGCGGCCATGAAATCGCCCGAGAACCGCGCGCTGGGGCAGGACCTCATGAGCTTCGCCAAGGGCATAGTGACCGTGCTGTTCGCCGATGCGGAGGAGAGCTGACGCCGTGCCACTCGAGGCGGGGCCGGAGGCCACCTACTACGAGAACCTGATAGTCCAGCGGCTGGAGGGCGGCGTGGGGCTCATGCGCATCAACCGCCCGAAACGCCGCAACGCCCTCAACCAGGCGACCCTGCAGGAGTTGGCGCACGCCGCCCGCGCCTTCGATCTAGACCCGGAGATCGGCTGCCTCGTCATTACGGGCGACGAGCGCGCCTTCGCGGCCGGCGCCGACGTGACGGAGATGGACGGCAAGGGCGTGCCCGACATGCTGGGCGCCTACCGCTTCGAGAGCTGGGAGGCGCTCACGCGCACCCGTAAGCCGGTCATCGCGGCCGTGTCCGGCTACGCGCTGGGCGGGGGCCTCGAGCTAGCGCTCCTGTGCGACATGATCGTGGTCTCCGAATCCGCGCAGTTGGGGCAGCCGGAGATAAACCTGGGCATCATGCCGGGCGCCGGCGGCACGCAGCGCCTGACCCGGCAACTCGGCAAGTACCTGGCCATGGAGGTCATCCTGGCCGGCCGCTTCCTTACGGCGCAGGAGGCGGTAGCGCACGGGCTCGCCAACCGGGTCGTACCCACCGAGGGCTACCTGGAGGCCGCGCTGGAACTGGCCCGCAACGTGGCGGCGCGTGCACCGCACGCCGTGAAGCTCGCCAAGAGCGCCGTGAACCGCGCCCAGGACGGCCCGCTGGCGCAGGGGCTCGAGTTCGAGCGCAACGCCTTCTACCTGCTGTTCGGCACGGACGACCAGAAGGAGGGCATAAGGGCGTTCCTAGAGAAGCGCGACCCGGAGTTCAAAGGCAGCTGAAGGGCGCGGTGCCCCAACGAGGTGCCGTTGCCCGCAGAACTTAGGCCCGCCGGTTTTATCATCGGTCGCAGGAGGAACCGGTGGTCACCCTACATCTTCTCGGCACTGGTGCTGCCCTATCGGACAGCGGGCGCACCACCACTATGCTCGCGGTGGAGGGGCCCGGCTCGCTTTACCTAGTGGATTGCGGCGGCGACGCCGCGCACAGAGCTCTGAACAGCGGGCTGGACCTGGCCAAGGTCAACGGCCTCATCGTCACCCACGAACACGCCGATCACGTCGGCGGTTTCCCTCTGCTCATGGAACGCCTCTGGCTGGCGGGCCAAACGGAGCCGTTCCCCGTCTACGGCAACAGCGCCGCGCTCCGGCAGGTGGAGAGGCTCGACGGCGCCTTCGACACCTCCGACTGGCCCGACTACCCCGCGCTGGACCTGTTCCTGGTGCCGGAGCTTGAACGCGAGCACGTGCTCTCCACGGCCGACTTCAGCATCTACGCCAGCCCCGGACGGCACGCCGTGCCCTGCATAGGCTTACGGGTGGAGACCAAGCGCGGGCAGGTGATCGCCTACTCTGGCGACACGGAGCCCAGCGCGGCCATAACCAGACTGGCTGAAGGCGCGGACCTGCTGGTGCACGAGGCCACCGCCGCCGTGCCGGGCCATAGCGGTCCCGCCGACGCGGCCCGCGTGGCCGCGGAGGCAGGCGTGAAAAGGTTGGTGCTGGTGCATTTAGGGCCCCTGCCCGACGGCGGCGCCGCCACGCTGGCAGAAGCGCGCGCCGTGTTCCCAAACACCGAACTAGGCTTCGATGGAGCCAGTTACGAGCTTTAACTACGACCGGTAACTACGTTATGAGCCGTAACCAGGTAGCAGTGCGCCGCCGCCGCGCTGGTCGCGCTGCAGTTCCAGCAGGCTGAGGGCGCCGAGCGCCACCCGCGCCACTTCCGTCAGGTCAAGCTCGAGGGCCTCCGCCCGCGTGAAGTAGCCGAAACCCTGCCCTTCACCCAGCACGAGTTCCTCTATGGGCGGTGTGACCTCAGCTAGGTAAATGTGGAACTCGGCGTACCAGCCGCTGAACACCACCAACGGGCGGTAGGCGCGCGGCCGGTAGCCTATCTCTTCCTCGATCTCGCGCAGCATGGCCTCGGCGGGCTCCTCGCCCTCGTCCAGACCACCGCCGAACAGCGACCATTGGCCGGGCG
>JBBAFX010000173.1:0-4939 GCA_041655195.1 Trueperaceae bacterium | reverse complement strand
TAGTTGGGGAGGGGGGGTGGTGGAGCCGTAGTACTCAACCATCACGCGCCCCAGGATGGCGGGGTTGGCGCGCCCGGTGCGCACGGTAGCCAGGTTCGTCTCGAGGGCGTCGAGCGTCTTCTGCATCCGCGCTTTGGCGTCGTCGATCACGATTTTCATGCCGTTACCTCCGGAACATCAGCGGCTGCAACGCATCTTAGCGCGCTCGCGGGCCGGGTTCGTGGCCCCGGGTGCGTTGTAGGCGCGAAAGTCAGTCGGCGTAACTGGTGGTGAGACTGGGCCCTATTAGGGTGCCCACGTGCTCGCCGGCGAAGAGCCGGCCCAGGTTGCCTTCCGAGAACATATCGAAGACCGTCACTGGCATCTCGCGCTGCATGCAGAGCGAGACGGCGGTGGCGTCCATTACCGCCAGGCCCTTGTTAAGCACGTCTAGGTAGGAGAGCGTGCGGAAGCGGCGTGCGGCTGGGTTGCGGTTAGGGTCGTCGTCGTACACGCCGTCGACCTTGTTCTTGGCCATGAGGACCATGTCAGCGTCGATCTCGAGGGCGCGCAAAGCGGCGGTGGTGTCGGTAGTGAAGAACGGGTTGCCGATCCCGCCGCCGAAGATGACCACGCGGCCCTTCTCCAGGTGCCTGAGGGCGCGCCGTCTGATGTACGGTTCGGCTACCTCCTGCATGGTTATGGCCGTTTGCACGCGGGTGTCGACGTCCTTGTGCTCCAGGGCGTCCTGGAGCGCGATGGCGTTCATGACCGTGCCGAGCATGCCGACGTAATCGGCGGTGGCGGGGTCCATGTGCCGGCCGTGCTGGTGGCCGCGCCAGAAGTTGCCGCCGCCCACCACTATGGCTAGTTGAACGCCGCGGCTTTGCGCCGCGGCGATCTCTCCAGCCAAAGCTTCGGTGGCGTCAGGCGAAACGCCGAAACCTTCCGGTCCGGCCAGGAACTCTCCCGAGAGCTTCAGCAGGACACGGTTCATCTGCTTACTCGCCGATAGCTATGCGCGAGAAGCGACCGATCTGGATGTTCTCACCCAGCGTGGCCGTGGCTTCCTTCACCAGCTCGTCGACGGTCTTCTTGTCGTCCTTCACGTAGGACTGCTCGAGGAGCACGATTTCGGAAAGCCACTTCTGGATGCGGCCTTCCACGATCTTCTCGGCCACGTGCTCGGGCTTGCCTTCCTCCTGCACCTGGCGGAGGAGGGCGGTCTTCTCGGCCTCCAGCGCGTCGGCGGGGACGTCTTCCTTGCGGGTGTAGGTGGGGGCGGCCATGGCGATGTGCATGGCGATGTTGCGGGCGAGCTCCTGGAAGCTCTCCTCGCGGGCCACGAAGTCGGTCTCGCAGTTGAGTTCGACCAGCACGGCAATCTTGCCGTTGTGGTGGATGTAGGAGCCGATGAGGCCTTCCTTGGCGGCGCGGTCGGCCTTCTTGTCGGCCTTGGCGATGCCGCGTTCGCGGAGGAGCTCGGCGGCCTTCTGCAGGTCGCCGTTGGTGTCGTCCAGCGCCCGCTTGACGTCCATCATGCCGGCGCCGGTCATGGCGCGCAGTTGCTTGACTAGTTCAGTTGTTACAGCCATCTGTCAGCTTTCCCTTCAGGCCCCTGACGGGGCGGTGGTTCTGTGGTTCCTGGGTTTGGAGCGTGCGGCTCCTGCGCGTGCGCCCGTCAGGGCCGCGCGGTTTACTCGGCGGCCTCTTCGCTGGCGGCCTCGTCCTGGCTGGCCGGCTCGCTGGCGGCAGCTTCGCTAGGGGCCGCTGCGCTGGTGGCGGTAGCGCCCTCTTCGGCTTCCGCGGCGGCGGCGGCTTCCTGGATGGCGCGCTCGGGGCCGGAGACGGGCATGGCGAGGGTCTCGGTGGCTTCCTCGACTGCCGGGGCGGCTTCCACGGCTTCGTCGGCGCCGCCGCGCACCTCGATGATCACGTCCGCGAGGCGGGCGGTGACCAGCTGGATGGAGCGGATGGCGTCGTCGTTACCGGGGATGATGTAGTCCAGCACGTCCGGGTCGGAGTCGGTATCGGCCAGGGCTACGACGGGGATGCCGAGCTTGTTGGCTTCCTTGACCGCGATGGACTCCTTGGCGGGGTCGATGATGAAGAGCGCGTCCGGCAGGCGGTTGAGGTCGCGGATGCCGCCAAGGTAGCGCTGCAGGCGGTTCAGTTCCTTGCCGAGGTCGATCTGTTCCTTCTTGTTGAAGCGCAGGATGGACTCGTCCTCGAACATGGCTTCGAGTTCGCGCAGGCGCTCGACGCGGGTGCGGATGGTCTTGAAGTTGGTCAGTAGGCCACCGAGCCAGCGTTCGTTGATGAACGGCATACCGCAGCGCTTAGCTTCGGCGGCGAGGATCTCTTGCGCCTGCTTCTTGGCACCAACGAAGAGGATGGTGCCTCCCCGGGCGGCGACGTCCTTGAGGAAGTCGAAGGCCTTCTCGCTTTCGACCAGGGTCTTCTGAAGATCGATGATGAAGATGCCGTTGCGCTCAGCGAAGATGTAACGCTTCATCTTCGGGTTGGCGCGCTTGGTCTCGTGCCCGAAGTGCACGCCGGCTTCCAGTAGTTGCTTCATTCCGAGGTACGACATTCTGTTTCCTCCGTGGCGGGATGTTGAGGTTGGATTCGGTGCCCGGTCTGAGCGGCTGGTGGGCCGCGCCTGGGTCACCCGAACACGTTCGCCGGTCGACGGACATCCCGCTGCCGTCAGGCAAACCTACCGAGTATAGCCGGAAGGGCCCCGCTAAGTAAAGCTCAGCGGGGCCCTTCTAAGCTGCGTGCTGTGGGGCGTTACTGGCCGAGCGCCTCCCGGGCGGGGGCGTGGCTGGAGTCGAGTTCTAGCGCGCGCTGGTACGCCTGGTTGGCGTTCTGCGAGTCGGACGGTCCGCCGCGTTGGGTGTAGGCGCGGCCCAGCCAGTAGTAGGCGTCGGCGCTCTCGGGGTCGGAGAGCAGGGCGCCCTGCTGGGCTACGAAGACGGCGTCGTCCACGCGGCCGACCTCGAGGTAGGCGCGCGCCAGGTAGGTGAAGAGTGGTGGCAGGAAGACGGCGCCGGGCATGGCGGTGGCAGCTTCGAGGCGCGGCACGCTGCTGGCTACCTCGCCGCACTCGAAGAGCGAGATGCCGAGCTGCGAAGCGGCGGACAGCGAGTTGGGGTCTAGGTTCACGGCTTGCGACAGCTCGTACTCGGCGGTCTCGCAGTCGCCCAGGCGGAACGCTATGTTGCCGAGGTTGTTATGGGCGGTGGCGCTGGCGGGGTCTAAGACCACGGCGCGGCGGAACGCCTGCTGGGCGAGCTCCAGTTGGTCGAGATCGCGGTAGGTGCGGCCCAGGTTGACCTGCACGGTGCTCTTCTCCGGGTTGCTGAGGCCGGAGTTGTCGCCGCTGGCGAGGTTAACGGCGCGTTCCAGCGTGGTGCGCGCCTGCGAGAGGTCGCCCAGCTGGTAGAGGATGATGCCCTTGGTGTTCTGCACGCGGGCGTCGTCAGCGTTGATGCGCTCAGCGCGCTGGATGACGTCGAGTGCGTCGGCCAGGCGGCCCTGGTAGGCCGACGGGTCGTTCTGGTACTGGTTCTGGTAGGTGATAGCCAGGTGGATGAGGGCGTCGAGGTGGTTGGCGTCGATAGCCAGCGCCGCCTGGTAGGCCTCGATGGCGGTGGGGTAGGCGCCCTGGCAGGCGAGGGCGCGGCCCTTGCCCACGTGCGCGGCTACGTTGTTCGGCTCGACCCGCAGCGCGTCCTGGAAGTAGAACTGCGCGAGTGCGCAACCGCCGGCTTGCAGGTAGAAGTTGCCATCCTCGATCAGCGAGGCCGCGTCCTCGGGCTCTGCTTCACCTGTGGTTTGCGCCAGGGCCACCGAGAGTGCACCGAACAGCAGCAGGGCGGCTAGGACGTGCCTCAACAGTGAGGGTTTCTGGTGTCTGGACGTGATCAACGTATCCTCCGAAGACCGATTGTGTGGCAAGTCTAACATCCGCACTTCTGGCCCTATTTATGCCGTGGCGCGGGATTACGCCAACGCGAGCATCTGGTTCATCATTGCTACGTTGTGTGAGAACGCCGTGTGCCTAAGGCGAAGGTCCGCTTGCGTTCGGGGCGGTGGTGGCCGCGTAAGCGCTTGCGTCACTCCGGAGGCGGCGTTCGCCGAGCGTACTTTGATACCATGCGGCGTCTTGAACTGGCGGCTCCCGATGATACGCGGAGTTACCGGACCACCTCCGCAGCGCCCACCTGCCCGCACCGCCCGTACGGGGTGCGGCCTACTGAGGCCCTGGCGGCGAGAGACGGGAACGGGTAAGTGAAGCGAAACTCCATCTACACCTTGGCGTGGACCGCCCTAGTGGCCAACTTGGTCGTCATCCTGCAGGGCGCCGTGGTGCGCGCCACCGGCTCCGGCGCGGGCTGCGGCAGTCACTGGCCCACCTGTAACGGTAACTTCGTGCCGCTCAACCCCACCCTGGAGACCGGCATCGAGTTCAGCCACCGCCTTCTCTCGCTGGTGGTGCTGGTGCTCGGCGCCTGGTTGCTGGTGCGCGCCCGCCGTGTCCGGGCCGAGAACCCCGGCCTGGCCACCTTCGCTGCTATCTCCTTCGCTTTCCTGGTCTTCGAGGCGCTCATCGGCGGCGCCACGGTGCTGCTCGGCATGACCGGCGATAACACGACGGTGGCGCGCGGCATCTGGGTGGCGTCGCACCTCGTCAACTCGCTCCTGCTGATAGGCGCGCTGTCGGCAACGGTGGTTTACGCCCAGAAGAACCCGCCCGCCTGGCCGCTACACATAGAGCGCCAGGGAGCGCTGGCCACGCTCTGGATAGTGGGCATCGTCAGCATGCTGATTCTTAGCTTCACTGGCGGCATAGCCGCCATGGGCAACACCATCTTCCCGGCGGAGTCTTTGGCTGACGGCATACGCGCCGACTTCGATCCCGGTTCGCACCCGCTCATCAGGCTGCGCGCCCTGC
>JBBAFX010000172.1:0-4966 GCA_041655195.1 Trueperaceae bacterium | reverse complement strand
CCCAACCGGAGGCGTACAGCTCTAGGCTTGGTTCCAGCACGGCTTCGGCGTACGCGCTGTAGGGCTGAGTGCGGATCTCGAGGTTCACGCCGATGTCGGCCAGCTCGGCCTGCAGGATCTGGGCGATGGTCTCGAGGGTCGGGTCGGTGTACACGTCTATACGCAGGCTGAGGCCGCTGACGCCGGCTTCCGCCAGGAGTTCGCGGGCGCGTTCAGGGTTGTACGGGTAAGGCTCCACGAGGTCCTCGGCGGCGTAGGCCACGGTCGGCGGGATGGCGGCCACGGCGGGCAGGCCGTTCACGATCTCGCCGATGAGTTCCTTGTCGATCACGTGAGCTATTGCCTGGCGTACGCGCTCGTCCTGCAGCTTGGGGTTCTCGAGGTTGAAGCCCACGTAGTTGCTGCCCCAGCCCAGGAAGCGCTGCGCTTCGAGGCCCGCCGCGTTAGCGATGGAGTCGAAGCTGTCGGCCGGGATGCCGTAGAAGGCGTCCACGCCGCCGCTACGCAGCTCAACGAGGATGGTGGAGACGTCGGGGATGATCCTAACGACTACTTCCTTAATGGCCGGCTCGCCACCCCAGTAATCGGGGTTGGCCTCAAGCACCACTTGTGCGTCCTGCTCCCAGGAAACGAAGCGGAACGGGCCGGTGCCCACGGGGTTGCGGTCCAGGCTCTCGCCTAAGCCGGCCTGCACGATGGCGGCTACGGGGTGTGCCAGGTGTGCCAGCAGCGGGGCGAACGGGGTCTCGGTCACGAGCTCCACGGTGTAGTCGCCGGTGGCGCGCACAGCGCTGAGGCGGCTGAGCACGAAGCGGCCCGGGTTGGTGGCCTCAGGGTCGAGGAAGTGCTCGAGCGAGGCGACCACGGCTGCCGCGTTCAGGGGCGTGCCGTCGTGGAAGGTCACGCCTTCGCGGATCTTGAGTTCCAGCACGTTGGGCTCGGTGAACTCCCAGCTCTCCGCCAGGCGCGGCTGGATGACGCCGTCCGTACCGAAGTAGACGAGGTTCTCGTACACCTGGTTGGTGATGGAGAACGAGAGGCCGTTGAACGTGCGGTTGGGGTCCAGGGTGACCGGGTTGGAGACCTGCGCCATGGTCAGGCGCTGGGCTCCGGCCGAGGCGCCAAGGAGCAGTAATCCGAGGGCGAGAACTTTCAGTAGCTGGGCGATTCTCCGCATGCTTCCTCCAAGGAAAGTAAGAGACGTAGCGTGCTGTCTTGCGCGCCCCCCGTCAGGACAGCGTCAGCAATCATCACATGGGCACCGCGCAACTCGTGTGTCGTGCTTGTCTGCACTATTGAGCGTTAGCTTGCGCCTACCAGAGCCACGAAGCGGAACCAGCCTGCAGCGAGAGCGTAACGGCGCTACCGACTGTGAGGGCGGCCCGCCACCCCTCAAGTTCGTTTGCTGCGGCAGTGCCCGAACCAGTGGCCCCATCGGTAACTAGCGGCACGTCGACCAGCCACTGCTCGCTAGCGCCATCCACCTCAAGCCAGTAGCGCTCGAAAGAGCCGAAGAAGCCATGCGACGCGATGACCGCGGAAACGTGCCAAGTGTCAGGCGGAACGTGCGCGCCGGCTTCCGATAGCACGACATGCTCGGGCCGCACCAGCACAGTTCCAGTGTCTCCAGCTTCCGGTGTGCGCTCGTCCGGGAGACGCGCCGTGAGATCCTGGCCTGCCGCATTTACGTTCACGTAGCCGTCCCCAACCTCTCGCACGGTCACGCTAAGCAGGTTCGCGAGCCCCACGAACTCCGCCACGAAGCGGTTGGCTGGCATGGCGTACACGCGCTGCGGCGCGGCAACCTGCTGGATGCGCCCTTCGTTCATCACCACTAACTGATCGGAGAGGGAGAGCGCCTCTTCTTGGTCGTGAGTCACGTACAGGGTGGTGATGCCCAGCTGGCGCTGCAATTCTCGCAGCTCGGCGCGCAGCCGCAGCCGCAGTTTGGCGTCGAGGTTCGAGAGCGGCTCGTCCATCAGGAGCACCTCGGGTTCGAGCACCATCACGCGTCCGAGAGCCACGCGCTGCTGCTGCCCGCCCGACAGCTGGTGCGGGTAGCGTTCCGCTAGCGCGGTCAGGTCGAGCTGCTCAAGGGTGCGCGCGGCCCGCGCTCGTAGTTCGGCCTTAGGCACGCGGTGTCTGCGCAGTCCGTACTCCACGTTCATCAGCACGCTCATGTGCGGGAAGAGCGCGTAGTCCTGGAACACCATGCCCACGCCCCGCAGGTTAGGTGGCCTGCCCGCTTGGTCCACGCCGCCGATGCTCACCGTGCCTGCGTCCGGTTCCACGAAGCCCGCCACCATGCGCAGCACCGTGGTCTTGCCGCAGCCGCTGGGCCCGAGCAACGTGGTGAAACTGCCCCGCTTTACCTCGAGCGAGAAATCAGCAACCGCCCTGGTGTCGCCGTACACCTTGCCGAGGCCCGTGAGCCTCACGTGCGGAGTGCTATTTCTGTCAGGCGCCAGCACGGGTGAACTCCTGGAACGGCTTGAACCTGCGCCCTGTAATCAGGAAGAGGAGAGCTAGCGCCAGCATCGTCACGATTATGAGCGCTGCTGCCAGCGCCGCGGCCCGGCCCCAGCTACCCTGGTCGGCCAGGTTGAGGATGGTGACCGACGCCAGCGGGGTATCGAACGACACGAGGAAGATGACGGTACTGAGCGTGCCTACGGACTGAACGAAGCAGAACACGAACGCCGCCAGCAGGGCTTGCCGCGTTAAGGGCGCCACCACGGTAGCCAGGGCCGTTAGCTTGGAGGCGCCTAAGTTGGCGGCGCTCTCGTCGAGCGAGGTGCGCAACTGGTCGATGGCGGCGGCGCACACGCGGTAGCCGACCGGCAGGTACGACACCGCCATACCAATAACGATGATGATGCCCGTGCCGGTCAGGCGTAACGGCCCTTGGCTGAAGGCCAAAACGAACGCCACGCCCATGAGCGTGCCGGGGATGGCGGCGGGCAGCAGCGTGGCCAGGTCGAGGCTCGTGCGCCCCGGAACCCCGCCGCGCTTAACCAGGAACGCCACCACGCCCGCCAGCACCGTGCAGAGCACCGACGCCAATGCCGCGAAGCGCAGGCTGTTACCGAGCCCGCCCACGTGGCTCAGCACGTAACGCGCATGCTCGAGGGTGAGGCTGAAGTCGACGCCCCAAAGGCTCGTGAGCGCGCCCATGAGGATGACGCCCAGGTTGGCCACCACGAAGAGGGTCACCAGCACGCACAGCGCGAAGAGCGACCAGCGCAACCACGGCGCCACCGCGGGCGGGGGCAAAGACGACGAGCGGCCACCCACAGTGGCGTAGCGTCCCTGCGTTGCGGACTGGACCCACTGCTGCGCCGCGAAGAGCAGCACGGCCGGCACCAGCAAGATAAGGCCCAACGCCGCGCTGGTGCCGAAGCTCGCCCAGCCCGTTAGTTGCGTGTACACGGCCGTGGCCAGCACCTGGAATCGGCCACCGACCAGCATGGGGTTACCGAAGTCGCCAAGTACGCCTATGGAGATGAAGAGCGCCGCGGCCAGCAGCGCGGGCGTGACCAGTGGCAGCGTCACGCTGCTGAGCACCTGCCACCTGCCGGCGCCGAGCCCGCGGGCGGCCTGTTCGAGCGACGTGTCCGCGGCCATGAACGCGCCGCGCAGCACCAGGTAAGCGACGGGGAAGAACGACAGGGTCTGTGCCAGCCACAGGCCGTGCCAGCCGTAGATGCTCGTCTCGAGCCCCAGTAGGTGGTATGTGAAAAGCCCGCGCCGACCGAGCAGCAGTATGAACGCCAGGCCCGAGACGAACGGCGGCGTTAGCAGCAGGAACAGTGGCACCGCGCTGAAGAGCCGTGCCCCCGGCACCCGGGCGCGCGTGACCGCGAAAGCGTACAGGGTGCCCAGCAGTAGCGAGCTCGTGGTGCTGAGCACCAGCATGAGCGCGGTGTTGCCAGCGGCGCGCTGCCAGCGCGGCGTGGTGAAGACCTGGCGCCAGTCGGCCAGGCTCGGTTCCAGCGCCACCCGCGCCAGCGGCCAGACCACGAACACGAGCAGGAACAGCGCCGTCAGCCCGTACGCAAGGAGGAGGCCCGGGTCGTAGCGCCACAGGCGCCCTAGCCGCTTGAGGCCGGTCGTCAATCAACCACCTGTTGCCAGCGCAGCAGCACCTCGTCGCGCTGCTCGCCCGCCAGTTCCGCGTCGTAGTCGATGAGGTCGAACTCGGCGAAGGTGTTGGCGCCCTCCGGCAGGGCGGCCTGGGGGTTGAGGGGTGTGGTGAACGACTGCGCCGAGAAAGCTTCCTGCGCTTTGGCGGAGAGAACGAACTCCACGAACCGGCGCGCGTTCTCCGGGTTGGGGCCGCCCGCTATGACGGAGACCGAACCGACCTCGCCGGCGGTGGCGGGCGGCACGATGGTGCTTACGGGGAAGCCGTCGTTGCGGTAACGAGCCAGCGCGTGCACGTACGCCACACCGATGGCGTACTCGCCAGTGCCTACCAGCTGCGGCGGCGCCCCGCCGCTGGCTGGGAACTGACCCACCAGGCTCGCCAGGGCCTCCAGGTACTCCCAGCCCGCCTCCCAGCCGAGGCGCTGCAGTTGCGCCTGCACGAACAGGTAAGCGGTGGAGGAGGAGACCGGGTCCGTCATGACGATCTCGCCGTCGAAGGCGGGGTTCAGCAGGTCGTCCCAGGTGGCCGGCAGCTCCTCGTTAGGGAAACGCTGCTCGAAGCGCTCCAGGTTGACGCCGATGCCGAGCGCCGTTAGGTAGAAGCCGGTCCAGTAACTCTCGTCGCTAACGGCGTAAGCGGGCAGGCCCGCAGCACCCTCAGGATGGAAGACAGCCAGAGCGCCCGTCTCGGCTATGGCGATGTGCTGCGCGCTCGGTCCGCCTAGGAGCACATCGGCTTGCGGTGCGCCCGCTTCGGCTATCACGCGGCTCACCAGCTCGCCAGTCGACGCCCGTAGGTAGTTCACCCGTATGCCTGTTT
>JBBAFX010000171.1:0-4976 GCA_041655195.1 Trueperaceae bacterium | reverse complement strand
GCACCTAAGGCAGCTCTGCGCTACGCTCAGACTTCCAAGTCCGGGCCAGAGCCCATGCGCTCCGGCATGCGGCCGTGCTGGATGGCCTCGGCCACCTCGGCGGGCAGGCCCCAGGCCAGCACCTCGAAAGCGGCGGCGGCGAAGTCGTACTCCACCTTGTCCATCTCCAGGTTCATGCCCGTGTCGGTGATGGAGAGCAGCGCGTAATCGGCGCCGGGCTCCCCGTTAAGCGACAGACCCACGGAGCCGGGGTTCAGCACCATGCTGGTGTCGCTGATCTTGCGGTAGAACGGCACGTGCGTGGAGCCCGCCACCAGGATGTTGCAGCGGTGGCGTTCGAGCAGGCGCCCTAGCGTGAGGGGGTCCTGGTTCAGGTTGAGCCGCACGGCGGTCGAGTCGGACGAGCCGTGGAAGAAACGCAGCCAGCCCGTTGGGGTCTGAATGCGCTGCTGCACGGAAAGGCTCTGCAGGAACGCCAGGTTGTCGGGCTCCATAACGCTCTTCGTCCACTCGAGGATCTCGTCGGCCACGCCCTTGCGGCGGGCGGCGGGCCCCGCGAAGCTGTACGCCACGCGTTCGTCCGCCGCCCCCAGGGTAGTGAGGACCTTGCGCTTCTTGATCATCTCGACCGTCTCGTTGGGCAGGGGCCCGTAGCCAACCAGGTCGCCCAGGCACACGATGACCTCGGCGCCGCGTTCGTCGAGCGCGTCGAGCACCGCCTCAAGCGCGATGACGTTGGCGTGCACGTCGCTGATCAGACCTATGATCATCCGTGCCCCAAGCGTACCCTCACCAGGTCCCCCCGTGTGCATCCACCGCTATGTTCCGTGAGCCTCAGTCGCGGCCCTGCGTGTCCACGCCCTCGCTGATGAAGGCGGTGAGCAAGGCGATGGCGCCCTCGAGGTCGGACTTGGCGACCATCTCGGTGACCGTGTGCACGTAGCGCGACGGGGTAGAGAGCGTGATGGACGGCACGCCACCGCGGCTCTTCTGGATGGCGCCGGCGTCGTTACCGCCTAAGGGGAGCACCTCGAGCTGGTACTCGACGTCCTTACGTTCGGCCAGGTCCATGAAGTGGTCGAGGAGCCAGCGCGTGCTGATGATGCTGGAGTCCATGACCTTGAGGGCCACGCCCTTACCGAGCTGCGTGACGCGCAGGTGCTCCTTGATCTCGGGGGTGTCCACAGCCAGGGTGGTGTCGAGCGCTATGCCGACGTCGGCGTCGCCCTGGTAGGCGCTGGTGATGGCGCCGCGCAGACCGACTTCCTCCTGCACCGTGAAGGCCGCTATCAGGTCGGCGTTCATGGGGGCGTCCTGCAGTTGCTTGATGGTCTCGAGCAGCACCCAGCAGCCCTGCCGGTCGTCGAGCGCCTTGCCCGTAACGACCTTGCCGAGGTCATGGAACTCCTGACGCAGAGTGACCATGTCGCCTAAGCGCACCTTGGCCTTCACGTCCTCGGCGTCCAGCCCCGTGTCGATGTAGAAGGAGTCGAGCGTGGGGATCTTGTTGCGCTCCTCGGGCGTGCTGATGTGGATGGGCTTGCCAGCCGGGTTCATGAGGCCCACCAGCTCCTCGCCGGAGAGCGAAGCGTGCACGGTCACCTGGCGGGCGAAGAGGTTACGCGTGTCGAAGCCGCCGACCGAGTGCACCCGGATGAAGCCCTTGTCGTCTATGTGGCGCACGAGGAAACCGATCTCGTCCATGTGCGCGGCCACCATGACCTTAGGGGCGTCGGCCTTGCCGCTCTTCTTGACGGCTATGAGGTTACCGAGCGGGTCCACCCTCAGCTCGTCGACCTTGCCCTCGAGCTCGGCGCGGATGATGGCACGAATTTTTTCCTCGCGGCTCGGTACGCCGGCCGCTTCACTTAGCTTCTTCAACAGCTGGTAATCGGGTTTCATGAACGAGAGTCTACCGCCTGGCGACCAAACCGGTACCGGCCAGCCAGTCGTTAACCACGTCCATGAGCAGTTCGGGGCACTCTAGCTGTGGCACACGGCCGCACTCGGCGAGGGTCACTAGCTCAGCGTTCGGTAGCTCGCTCACCAGGCGCTCGGCGTCCTCCAGCGGGTAGCTGATGTCAGCCTCGCCGGTCACCACCAGCACGGGCACGCGAACCGCGCTAACGCGGCCCTCAAGGTCGGGCGGGCTGCCCACGCGGCTGATCTCCCACAACGCCCGGTCCCAGTCGTCGACGCTGGTGGTGACCGCGTGAGCGGCCCTGATCTCGTCCGTCACGAAATCCGGATCCGCGAAGGCGTTCACCAGCAGCTGCTCGCCGGGGCCCTCCGCTAGCTGACGCAAGAACACGGGCCCCAGCTTGCGCATCTGCGGGCTGTTGAGGAACCAGCCGGGCGCGGCGCGCCCCTCCGCCAGGAACGCTGGCGTGTTCAGCAGCACCAGTCCGGCCACGCGCTCCGGGTGGGCCAGGGCCACCTCCAGCGCCACGCGCCCACCCATACCGTTGCCTATCAGCACGGCGTCGTCCTGCCCTAGCTCGTCTAAGAGGCCCACCGCGAAGCGCACCTGCGCTTCAGGCGTGTACGGGTCGAACCCAATGTCGTAACGCCCGCCGCTGGGCAGGGGTCTTTCGGTCAGCCCGAAGCCCGGCCGGTCGAACGCCACGGCCGCGCCGTGGGTAGCTAGGGCGGGCCCGAGGGGCGCGAAGGTGTAGGCACTGAACGCGTAATCGTGCAGCAGCAGGAAGAACGGCGCCTGGCCCGTAGCAGAGGCGGGCGCAGCGGCAGGTGCAGAGGTAGGTGCTGCGACCGGGTAGCGCTCCACGTGCAGGTCAACGCCTGCAACCTGCACGTACTCAGCGTCACCCGCCAGAGCAGTGAGGGGTGCCGTGTTCGGGGCGGGCGGCACGGGCACCACCAGCGGCACCACGAACACGAGGAGCGCCAGGAACGCCAGTACGAAGAGCGAGACCTTGATCCGGAACGGCATGCGTTACGCGGCTTAGTGGCCCTTGAAGTCCGCTGCGCGCTTGGCGAGGAAGGCGGCTGTGCCTTCCTTCATGTCCTCTGTTGTGGTCACCATGCCGAACAGGTCGGCTTCCACTTCCAGGCCCTCAGACAGGGTTAGGTCAAGGCCGCGGATGACGGCCTCCTTGGCCAAGCCGAGCGCCACGGGGGCGTTCTTGGCGGCCATGCCCGCTAGTTCCAGGGCCGCAGCCAGCGCGTCGTCGGCAATGCGGTTCACCAGGCCCATCTGCAGCGCCTCCTCGGCGCTGACGTGACGGCCCGTGAAGATGAGCTCCAGCGCGCGCCCTTTGCCGATGAGGCGCGGCAGGCGCTGAGTGCCGCCGTACCCGGGGATGAGCCCCAGGCCCACCTCGGGCAGGCCCAGCTTGGCGCCGGGCGCAGCAACGCGCATGTCGGCAGCCAGCGCCAACTCGAGCCCGCCACCCAGCGCGAAGCCGTTGATGGCCGCCACGGTGGGGACGGGGAGGGCGGCCAGAGTGTTCATGACGTCCTGCCCTATGAGCGCAGCTTCGCGCCCCGCGAACGGGTCGCTCAGGCGCTGCAGTTCGGAGATGTCGGCGCCCGCCACGAAGGCGCGGCCGGCACCGGTGAGCACCAGCGCGCGGACCTCCACGTCGGTCTGGGCTATCTCGAACGCCATGGTCAACTCGGCAAGAACGTCCTGGTTGAGGGCGTTGAGGGCAGACTGGCGGTCGACCGTGATGACGGCCACGCCGTCCTGCAGGTCGAAGCTGAGGTGCTCGAAGGTCAGTTCCTCGTCGTGGTCATGGTCGTGGTCGTGCGCGTGGTCGTGATCGTTAGCGGATGTCATCTGTTGCTCCTAGCCGGCTGGCGCCGCCGCCTGGCGGGCGTAGCGGCAGTCACTCGTAATCGAAGAAACCTTCGCCTGTCTTGCGGCCCAGTTTGCCGGCGCGCACCATCTGCCGTAGCAGCGGAGCGGGTCTGAACTTCGGGTCGCCAAACTCGGCCAGCAGCGACTCGCCGGCGGCTAGGCAGACGTCTAAGCCCACCAGGTCGGCGAGGGCCAGCGGACCGATGGGCATGTTGGCACCCAGCTTCATGGCGCGGTCTATGTCCTCAGCTGAGGCCACGCCCTCCGAAAGCGCGTGCATGGCGTCGTTTATGTAAGGCACCAGCAGGCGGTTGACTATGAAGCCCGGCTTGTCCTCGCAAACGATGGGGCTCTTGCCGAGACCTTCCACGAAGGCTTTGGCCTCGTCCAGTGCGGCCGGGTCAGTGCGCAGCCCGCGCACGACCTCGACCAGCGCCATCATGGGCACGGGGTTGAAGAAGTGCATGCCCACCATGCGCGCCTCGCGGCCCGAGTAGGCGGCGATCTGGGTAACGGACAGACTAGACGTGTTGGTCGCCAGCAGCGCGCCCGCGTCGGCCACCTTGGCTAGCTGTTGCCACACCTGCTGCTTCACTTCCGGCGCTTCGTAGACGGCCTCTATGACCACGGCAGCGCCGCTGACAGCAGCGTAATCAGCGGAGGTGCTCACCCGCGTCAGCGCGGCCGAGGCGTCCTCCTCGCTGATCTTCTCGCGTTTCACTAACCGCTCGAGGCTGTTCTGTATGCCCGCCTGAGCGCGGCTGAGCGCCTCGGCGGTGGTGTCGATCAGCACGACGTCGTGCCCCGCCACGGCGCACGCTTGCGCGATGCCGGAGCCCATGGTGCCGGCGCCGATAACTGCAACTCTCATCGGGTGCTCCTCTCGGTCAACCCGCGCTCGTGGAGCGACACGCAGGCTTCGAGCGTGGTGCGGATCATCTCCAGCACGGCGTTGTCTAGCACGCTCTGCTCGACGAAGCTCGGGTCGCCGATGTTGTTGCTGGCCGCCAGCATGCAGCCGGTACGCACCTTGCGCAGCTTGCCCAGCAGGAAGAGGGCGGACGCCTCCATCTCTATGGCCAAGACGCCGCGCGCCTCTAGTTCAGGTACATCGTCCGGGGACGCGGCGTAGAAGCCGTCGTCGGTCTGGATGAGA
>JBBAFX010000170.1:0-4977 GCA_041655195.1 Trueperaceae bacterium | reverse complement strand
AGTTTACGTGCCTTACACCAGCCTGCCGCGGATGCGAGAACTGATGGCGTCGACCACGATGATGAAGCCCACGATGACGAGCAGGAACATGCTGACCTCGTCCCAGCGGCGGAACTGCAGGCGCTGGATGAGGGGCAGGCCGATGCCGCCCGCGCCCACCATGCCGAGGATGGTTGCGGCGCGCAGGTTGATCTCGAGCCGGTAGAGCACGTGCGAAGCGAACTCGGGCAGAACCTGCGGCACCACCGCGAACAGGAACGTGTGCAACTGGTTGCCGCCCGACGCGCGGATGGCCTCCATGGGCCCCTGGTCGATGCCCTCCACCACGTCGGAGAAGACCTTGCCGAGGTAACCGATGGAGTGGATGCCCATGGCCATGATGCCGGCGGTGGGTCCAGGACCCGCTGCGGCTACGAAGATGATGGCGAGAACCAACTCGGGGAACGTACGTATCGCTACCAGCAGCGCTTTGCCGGGCAGCGCCCAACGGGTGCCCCCGAGGAGGTTACCGGCAGCGAAGAAAGAGAGGGGGAAGGCGAGTGTGGCGCCGAGCGCGGTTCCCAGCACGGCCATGAAGAACGTCTGGACCATAGAGGTCCAAGCCAGATCGAACACGCCCGTGGCTGGCCTTACGAGACCGCGCATGAGAGGCGTGAAGTTGCGCTGCATACCCGTCATGAACCGCTGCCAAGTGGGCAGGTCCATAGTGACGAGTGCCAGCACGAAGAGCGCTACCAGCAGCACGGTGCCGCCCAGAATTAGTGCACGGTTACGCCGCACGTTCGCGGGCGGGCGAGGGATCTGAAGGGTAGTTGGAGAGCTATCCATATGCGGTCAGATGAGCTTCGAGCGTGCCCACACGCTGAAGCCGTCGATGATGAGGACCACCGCGAAGATGACCGCTATGAGAGCGGCCACGCCGGTGTAGTCGAAGAAGTTCATGTAACGCAGCAGCAGTTGCCCTATGCCGCCAGCACCTACGAGCCCTATGACGACAGACGCGCGGACGTTGATCTCGAACACGTAGAGGATGTACGACACCATGGTGGCCGCCACTTGCGGCACGACCGCGAAGATTATGGTCCGGTTACGGCCCGCCCCGGCGGCGCGAAGTGCTTCCAGCGGGCCTGGATCGATTGCCTCAACCGTCTCGGAGCCGAGCTTGGCCAGCACCCCCGCGCTGAAGAGCGTCAGCGCCACCACGCCCGGTAGACCACCGAGTCCCAGGACGGCGACGAACAGGGCAGCCCAGAGTAGGTCAGGTATCGATCGCAGGACTGTGAGAAGGGTGCGGAACACCCACATGGTCACTGGGTCGGTGGTGGTGTTGCTAGAGGCCAGGAAGATCAACGGCAGCGCGAGCAGGGATCCCAGTATGGTGGCCACATATGCTATTTGGATCGTCTGGAGAAGCGGTGCCCAAATCTGGGGCAGCGCCGACCAGTCCGGAACGAGTCGCCCGAAGAACCTGAAGAAATCGGCAGTGCCGGTGAACAGTGCTTCAAGGTTGAAGTTGGTCTGGCGGAAGGCGATGACGAGCAGGGACGCGACCACCGCCAGCGAAAGCAGTGACCTGAGGCGCGTGCTGCCCGGGGGGCGCGGCAGGGCGGGTGCTTCAGGCACCGCGGAGGTCCTTCTGCTCGAGCGGACGACCGTAGATGTCCTCGAAGACGGAGTCGGAGGCTTCTTCGGGCGTGCCGTCGAACACAATCAGGCCGTCACGCATGCCGATGATGCGGTCGGCGTAATCGCGGGCCATGTCGATGAAGTGGAGGTTCACCATAGTGGTGATGCCGTCCTCACGCGCGATCCGCTTGAGGTCCTTCATGACCGAGTGCGAAGTGGGTGGGTCGAGGCTGGCGACGGGCTCGTCGGCCAACATGACCGACGGCTTCTGTGCCAGCGCCCGGGCAATGCCTACGCGCTGCTGCTGGCCTCCAGAGAGCGCGTCGGCTCGCACGAACGCCTTTTCGGGAATACCGACCCGTGCGAGGCACTCGTGAGCGAACGCCACATCCGCCTTAGGGAAGGCGCCCAGCACCCCACGCCACGCGGGGAGGTCGCCCAAGCGGCCCGAAAGCACGTTACGGAGCACGCTGGAACGTTTGACCAGGTTGAAGGTTTGGAAGATCATGCCGATGTCTGAACGTGCCTTACGCAACGCTCCACCCCTGGCGGGGGTGATGTCAACGCCGTCTACGTTCACGTTCCCCTTGGAGGGGACGACGAGGTTATTGACGGTGCGTATAAGGGTGGACTTGCCGGCGCCCGAAAGGCCGACGACCACAACGAACTGGCCGCGAGGGATCTCAAGTGAGACTCCCTTAAGCGCCTTGAGGCCGGTTTTGTAGACGACCTCTACGTCTTTGAAATGGATATGAGTCACGACGAACATAACGCTACACGAGAACGGGCGGTCGGGAATAGCCCCGACCGCCCGTCCCATGTTCAAGCCCTTAGACGGGCCGCGGCGTTACTGGCGCTGGAAGGTCGCCGAAACTTCGCGGACGATGTCGTATACGGACGGGTCCGTGATGCGGGCGAACTCGGTGACGTTGAAGAGCGTGCTGGTGAGTTCCTTGCCCTCAGGGGTGTTGGCGATGTCGATGAGGGCCTGAGCGATCTGGTCGGCCAGTTCGGGGTCGAGGTCCTTACGCACGACGGCGCCGTCGTTGGGGATGTCGTCGGAGTAGCCGAGGATGCAGACGACTTCCTTCACGTCGGGGAAGTCACCCTCGATGGTCTCGCGACCGTCGGAGCCGGGTGAGCCGCCGAACGTGACGGAGACGTCGACGTCACCGTTGTATACGGCCAGAGCGGAGGCGTCGTGCGAGCCGGCGAACACAGAGGTCATCTCGGTGTCGGGATCGATGCCGTGTGTGGTCTTGAGGGTCACGTACGGGAACTGGTAACCCGAAGCCGAGCCTGGATCAACGAAGGCGATGGTGCGGCCGCGGAGATCCTCGAAGGACTCAATACCACTGTCGCAACGGACATTGAACTGCGCACGGTAGGTGGTGCTGCCCTGGCGCACGGAGGCGAGGATGGGCACCGCGCCGTAGGCGTCGATGGCCTGCACGAGGGCGGCGGGGCCGAACAGGCCGATGTCCACGCGTCCCGTACCGATGGCTTCCACCAGGCCGACGAAGTTGGTGGAGACGAAGGTCTCGACCGGGATCAGGAGGCGCTCGGAGAGCATGGCGGCGATGGGATCGAGGCTATCGACGATGGCGTCAGCTTCGCGGCTGGGTACCATGCCAAGGACGAGCTTGTCTGGCATATCGCCCTGAGCGAAGGCGTTGCCGCCGAACAGGCTCAGGACCAAGACGGCCGCAGCTAGGGTAGAGAAGAGCTTCTTCACTGATTCCTCCAACGCGTTTTGGCGCTTACGGAGGCGGACCGGTAGCTGCTGGTGACCAGCTGCATGGCCCATCCGTCTCCGGTGCGGGAGTAAGAGTAGCACGGCGCGTGAGAATTCACACTTCAGGTTTCGCTAATTTTCGGGGTCTGGCGCGCCGTCTGCCATGCGCTCCTAAGCGCCCGAACGCCCCTCGGTTGCGCTGGAACTCCCGGGCCTCAGCGCCCGCCCGTGTCGGCGTGCAGCTGCTCCGGCTCGCCGCGGAAGAGCTCCTCGTAGGCGTATAGGCCCGGCGCCCCGCCAGTGTGGAGGAAGACCACGTCGTCGTTGCGGCCATAGCGCCCCTTGCGCACCAGGTCGATGAGTCCCGCAGCCGCCTTGCCCGTATAGACGGGGTCCAGGAGGATGGCTTCCAGGCGCGCGAACAGCTCCACCGCCTCGACCATGGCGTCGGTGGGGTAGGCGTAACCCTTGCCCACATAACCGTCCTCCACGCTGATGTGCTCGGCGGTGACCTCGTTGTTGGAACCGATGGCCGCCGCGGTCTCCTTGGCGTGCGCGAGGATCTTGGCTTCCTGCGCGGCCTTGTCGGCGCGCACGCTGATGCCGGTCACGGGCAGGTTGGCGTTCATGGCCACCAGCCCGGCTACCACGCCGGAGTGGGTGCCGCCGCTACCGCTAGCCACCACCATGTGGTCGAACGCTACGCCCTGGTCGAACGCCTGCTGCAGGAGCTCCTGCGCGCACGCCACGTAACCCAGCGAGCCGAGCGTGTTGGAACCGCCGCCCGGTATCACGTACGCCGTGCGCCCCTCAGCCTCGAGGTCAGCCGCCATGCGCTTAAGGCCCGCAGCCAGGTCCGTGCCGCCCGCCACCACCTCTATCTTCTCCACGCCCAGCAGGCCGAAGAGGAAGTTGTTGCCGCTGGCGGCCGGATCGTAGCTACCGGGGATGCGCTCCTCGATCAGAAGACGGCAAGCGAGGCCTTCCTTGGCAGCAGCGGCGGCGGTCAGGCGGCAGTGGTTCGATTGCACCGCGCCGGTGGTCACCAGGGTGTCGGCCCCGTGGGCGAGCGCCTCGGCCACCAGGAACTCAAGCTTGCGTGTCTTGTTGCCGCCGCCGGCGAGGCCGGTGAGGTCGTCACGTTTGGCCCAGATAGTGGGGCCGCCGAGGTACTCGCTTAGGCGCGGCAGGCGCTCGAGCGGGGTTAAGCCTTCCGTGTAACGGCGGCGGGGGAAACGGCTGAGTTGCATGTCGGCCTCCAGGGGTGAGTGGTCGAAGTGGCGGCGCCCGCCGGTGGGCACGGTAGCGGCGCCGTTGCGAGAGGCGCGGGCGCGGGCGCGGGCCCGTGTGGGCCCGTGCGGTCCCGTGCGGGGGCGGGGTGCCGGGCGTCATCATACGTCCGTGTATGCTTTAGCTCACGCTAGTAAGGGCCGTCCCGAGCCCATCCGGACCGCCCACGACGCGCTCTGAGCAGGTGCCCTAAACCAGGCGCGCTTAGCCGGAGCGCGGGCCCGCTGGAGAGAGGCTGGCATGCAGATAAGTAACAGAGACGGAAGCGCCGCCGCGCAGGCGGCCGTGACGGACCGGGCGGCCCCGGACGACGCCACATCGCCGTT
>JBBAFX010000169.1:0-4986 GCA_041655195.1 Trueperaceae bacterium | reverse complement strand
GCGAATAATGGGCGAGCTAGAAGCGCTGTTCAGTGACGCTGGCGCAAAGCGCAGCGACGTAGTTGGGGTGGGCGTAGGCGTGGGCCCCGGCTCCTACACGGGCGTGCGCATAGGGGTAGCCACCGCGGTAGCGCTGGGCCGCGCCTGGGGCGTGCCGGTGGGCGGCAGCAGCAGCCTGCTGGCGCTGCTAGGCGCCGACCTGGCGCCAGGAGCCGCAGGCGTTGCCCTCCTCGACGCGCGTAAGGGCAACGTGTACGCCCTAGCCGGCCGGCGCCTGACGGGCGCTCACGCCAGTTTCGAGGCCATCGGTGAGCCCGTGAAAGTACCGCTGACCGAGGTCGCAGCGCGCTTCCCCGGCCTGCCCCGCTACGAAGGTCCGCCCGAGGCGGCTGTCTTAGCCAGACGCGCGCTCCTCACGGGTTCATTAGAGCCCTGGTACCTCTGACCACGCCAACCATAAGCGGGCGTTACTGGCGCCGTCCCAACTGGGCTCCGCCTCTCAGTTAGCCGGCGCGGCGTCCGGTTATACTGCCTCACCGCGAGAGTTCCATGGAGGCGTCCTCGCGGTCCGCCAGGGTCGCCACAAGGTCGGTATTACCGGCCCGGCTTCCCCGTCCGCCCCGGAACCACAGAGGCGGCGGCGCGGCTAGACGGACGCTCAGGGAGCGTTGAGCCCCAACGGGCGGGAGTTGAGCATGTTCTTCAGACTAGGACAAGAGATGGGGGTCGACCTTGGCACGGCCACGGTCCTCATCTACGTTAAAGGCAAAGGCATACTGCTAAGAGAACCCTCGGTGATCGCCATGGTGCGCAACACCGGCGAGGTCAAGGCGGTGGGCGAGGAAGCGTACCGCATGCTCGGCCGCACGCCCGGCAACATCGTGGCCGTAAGGCCCATGCGCGACGGCGTCATAGCCGACTACGACCTGACCGAAAAGATGCTGCAGGCGTTCGTGAAGAAAGTGCTCACGGGCCCCTCACGCCTCTTCAAACCGCAAATCATGGTGTGCGTGCCCTCCGGCGTAACCGAAGTCGAGCGCCGCGCCGTGCTGCAAGCCACCCGCGAAGTGGGTGCCCGCAAAGCGTTCCTCATCGAGGAACCCCTGGCGGCCGCCATCGGCTCCGGCGTCAACATCGCGGAACCCACCGGCTCCATGATCGTGGACGTGGGCGGCGGCACCACCGACGTGGCCATCATCTCGCTCGGCGGCATCGTCGTTTCCGAAAGCATGCGCATAGCCGGCAACGAGTTCGACGAATCCATCATCCGCCACATCCGCCACAAGGAGAACCTCCTCATCGGCGACCGCACCGCGGAAGACATCAAGGTCAAAGTTGGCGCCGCCATGCTGCGCGGCCCCGAAGACAACCTCACCATGGAAGTCCGCGGCCGCGACCTCATCAACGGCCTACCCAAGACCATCACCGTCACCACACAAGACGTGGTGGACGCCCTCAAGGAGCCCATCCAGAAGATCGCTGACGGCGTGCGGCGCGTGCTGGAGCAAGCGCCCCCCGAGCTCGTATCCGACGTCATCGACCGCGGCATCATCATGACCGGCTCCGGTTCCCTGCTCCGCAACTTCGACGAGCTGCTCAGGCAAACCACCGGCATCCCCGTCATGGTGGCCGAATCCGCCACCGAAGCCGTGGCGCTGGGTACAGGCCAGGCGCTGGACATGATCCACGTACTGCAAGACGCCCTGATATCCGACAACTTCCTGAGGCGCTGAGCATGACGACCTTAGGGGTCGTCAACCTCAACGCTTCAGGGGTCGTCAACCTCAACGCTTCAGGTGGTGGCAACCTCACCGCATCAAGGGGCGTCCCCCATACCGCACCAGGGGGCGCCCACCGCCTGCTCCTGCGCATCGTCCTCATCGCCCTCGTGGCGCTGCTGAGCGCGCAGGCGGCTTTCGCACAAACCGCGCCCGCCGCCCCCGGCCGCGCGCCCGCGGGCGTCCTCGAACTCCCCGTGGAAGACCTGGTGGTGGGCGACCGCGGGTACGGCGTCACCGCGACGGCGGGCAACGTGCTGCAGCGTTTCGACGTCGAAGTGCTCGGCGTGCAGCACGGCGCTGGTAACGGCTTCCCGCTCGTGCTGGTACGCACCAGCGGCCCGCTCATCGAGGCCACCGGTGGCGTGGCCGCCGGCATGAGCGGCAGCCCCGTCTACATACGCACCGAAAGCGGCGAAGCGCTCCTGGGCGCCATCGGCTACGTCTTCCCCGACTCGGATCACACCGTGGCGCTCGTGACCCCCATAAACGCCATGCGCAGCGCCGACGGCGCCGCCACCTTCGCCCTGAACCTGCCCGGCTATGGGGCGGCGGTGCCGGTGGCCACGCCGCTCCTCATGGCGGGTGCCACCACCCGCACCGCGCAGCTGCTGGAGCCCCTCTTCCAGGGGCGCGGCGTGAACCTCTTCCCCATGCAGGGCGGTGGCGGCGCGACCGCCAGCCCCGACGACTCTTACGAACTGACACCAGGCGGCGCTATAGCCGTGGCCCTCATCACCGGCGACGTGCAGATGTCGGCGGTGGGCACGGTCACCACGCTAGAGAACGGCCGCATCCTGGCCTTCGGACACCCGCTCCTGGGCCTAGGCGAGGCGGCTCTGCCGTTCGTGCCCGCCTACGTCACCTCCATCGTCGCCAGTCGCCAGGTGCCGTTCAAGCTCGCCAACGTGGGCACCCGCGTGCTGGGCGCCATAGACCAGGACAGGCCCGCCGCCATCAGCGGCGGCGTGGACCAGGCGCCCCACATGATCCCCGTATCGCTCAGCCTGCGCGGCGTGCCCGGCGACCCAGTACACAACTTCAAGGTGGCAGCCGAAGAGCGCCTCTACCCCGTGCTGATAGCCACCGCCACGCTGCAGCTGCTCGACCGTGCGCTGGGCGCCACCACGCCGGGCTTCGCGGACCTAGCCTGGGAGGTCACCCTCAACAGCGGCGAGCGCGTGAACGTGATCGAACAGGTGAACCACGCTGGCGACATAGCCTACGGCGCGGCCCTCATGGCCGGCGGTCCTCTGGCGCTGCTAGCCACCAACGAGTTCCGCGCCGCCGACGTGAGCGGCGTGAGCATCAGCGTGAACCTGAAAGCCAACCAGCAGGTGGCCACCTTGGCCGAAGCCATCCTTGAGGCCGAGCAAGTGGCGGCGGGCGACGCCGCTCACGTACACCTGCGGCTGCAACCGTTCCGGGAGCAGGCGCAGGTGCGCACCGTAACGGTGCCGCTGCCAGACGACGTGGCGGGACCGTTGATTCTGCTCATACGGGGCGGCAGCGTGCCGCGCGACACCGGCGACACGCAGCTCGACGACGAAGTCATAGACCCGCCCCGCACGTTCGGCGAGCTGCTAAGCGCCCTGCGTGAACGGGTGCAGTCGAGCGAACTAGTGGTGGAGGCCATAACCGAGGACGGCGACCTACTGCTCCTCCTGCGGGAACCGTTCCCGTTCGTGGTGCTGGGTCACGAGAGCGTGACGGTAGAGGTGCTCAGCGCTGAGCAGGAACCCGCCGACGGGCAGGTGGCAGAATGACCGACGCAACCGACGCTAACCACGAGAGTCACGTGACCTTAGAGCAGATACAGGCGGTGACCGGCGGCGTGCTAACGGGTACCCCCAACGTGGCGCCCACGCGTCTGCTGGACCCCGCCCACCCCGCCTACCGGCGGGCCGCCGCCCAGGCCGTGGTGGTGCTGGCGCCAGGCGCCGAACCTCCCGAACCTGCCCCGGCGCTGCTGGTGGTGGCCGAGAAACACGAGCTTGCAGCCGACTACGGCGGGGCTCACCTGCGCGTAGCGGACCCGCGCCTAGCGCTGGCGCGCCTCTCCAAGCTCTACGACGCGCAACCACTACCGCGAGAGCACCAGGGCGCCGCGGTGGCTGTGCACCCCACGGCCACGCTGGAGGAGGGCGTGGTGCTGGCGCCCGGCGCCGTGGTAGACGCCGGCGCGCATGTGGGCCGCAACACGGTGGTGGGCGCGAACAGCGTGGTGGGCGCCGGCGTGCGCCTGGGCGCAGAGTGCGTGCTGCACCCGAACGTGACCCTCTACCCCGCCACCGTGCTGGGCGACCGGGTGATCATCCACGCCGGCGCCGTCATTGGTGCCGACGGCTTCGGTTACGCGTCGGGACCGCGCGGTGCCGAGAAGATCTACCACTCGGGCGGCGTGGTGTTGGGCGACGACGTGGAGGTGGGCGCCAACACGGCCATCGACCGCGGCACCCTGCTCCCCACCCGGGTGGGCGCCCGCACCAAGATCGACAACCATTGCCAGATCGGGCATAACGTGACCATCGGCTCCGACTCGCTGCTGGCGGGCATGACCGCCGTGGCGGGCAGCGCTGTCATCGGCAGCGGCGTCATCATGGGCGGCAACGTGGCCGTGAGCGACCACGTGAGCGTGGGCGACGGCGCCCGCATCGCGGGCCGCGCCGGCATCACCAAGGACGTACCGGCCGGCGCTACCTGGGCCGGCTTCCCCGCCCGCCCGCACCGCGCCTTCGTGCGCGAGCTCTACCTGCTCGGCAAGTTGGAGCAGATCTGGCAGGCGGTCAAACCGCAGCGGGGCGGCGAGGGCAGCGAGTGAAGGTAACGGGCACCGCCATCCACTCGGGGCTCACCAGCACGGTGACGCTGCACCGGGCGGACGGCCCCATACGCTTCCGCCGCGCCGGCACGGACGTGGTGGCTCACATCGACAACGTCATGGGCGCCGCTCGGGCCACCAGTCTCACCTCGCGCGGGGCCCAGGTGCACTTGGTTGAGCACCTGCTGGCGGCGCTAGCCATCAGAGGCTTCTACAGCGGTGTGGTGGCGGAGGTCAGTTGCGACGAGCTCCCCATCCTGGACGGCTCGGCCGCACCGTGGCTGCCGGCCATAGACGAGCTCGGGCCCCCACCGCAGGCGCCAACCCCCGTCACGGTGACGGAGCCTGTACAGGTCAGCCACAACGGCGGCACGGTGCGTTTCGAAC
>JBBAFX010000168.1:0-5022 GCA_041655195.1 Trueperaceae bacterium | reverse complement strand
GGAACACGGAAGCGCCGGTAATAACCACGACGCCGCGTCCGAAACGGTCGCAGAGCCAGCCGCAGGCTAGGTTGCCGATTATGACGCCGATACCCATAACCACCAGGGCGTTACCCACCTGCAGGTCGCCCAACCCGTAAACCACGGACAGGTAAGGAGCCCCCCATAGACCCTGCACCGCGAGGACCACTCCCAGCGACGAGAAGTTGACGAACGCTATGCGCCAGAAGCGGTGATCGCGGACTATCAGCCCGAAGCCTTCGTTGGCCGCACCCTGAGCAGGCCTCGCGTGGGCCACTTGCCGCGCGGGCGCAGAGCCGCGAGCCTGGCGTGTTGCTGCGCTGCTTCTTGGAGCACTGCGCGTGGCCACCGCGATGGCGAGTCCGGCCACGGTAACGAATCCGGCGCCGCCTGCGAAGATAGCGCGCCACCCGACCTCGCCCGCCAGCCAGGCGAGCGGGGTGCCAGCCAGGAGCGCTCCGCAGGCGCCCACGCCTATGAAGAGGCTGGAGACAGTAGCGAACCTGTTGGACGGGAACCACGCCGCGAACGCCTTCAGGGCGCCCATGAGCACGCCCGCGAAACCTACGCCGAGCAGAGCGCGGGCGATGGTGAGCATGAGGTACGACTCGCCTAGCGCGAACAGCAGCGAGCCCGCCGCACCCACCAGCATTAATGCCGGCGTGACCAGACGGGGACCCCAGCGGTCCAAGGCGGCTCCAAGCGGCAGCTGAACCAGCGCGAAGGCCAGGTAGAAGACGCTGCTCATCAGCCCCAACTGTTCCGAGTTGAGGCCGATGTCCGCCTGCAAGTCGGCCGCGATGACGGCGTTTGCGGACCGGTAGAAGTACGAGTGCAGGTACGCGAAGAGCCAGATGGCGAAGATTGACCAGCTACGGGTCAGCACGGAAACGAAGCCACCATGTAGGTAAGCTCACCACATTTCGAGCTGGTACGCCCCGTACCGCAGAGTCGGGTTAGGTTTAGGCATGTCCGAGAAGAAGCGCCCGAACCCAGGTTCAGCCATAGCCGTCGGCGCGGGGCTCGGCGCTGCGTTCGGTCTCCTCCTGGATAACCTCGCTTTGGGTGTTGCCATCGGCTTGGCGCTGGGCGTTGCCTCCGGGGGTGTCAGCCAGATGCGGAAACGCGGTGAAGCGCAACGCGACGATGATGACGATACGGGGCCGCGGCCGGGAGCTTGAGTTCCGGGCGTCGTTGGCCCAAAGCTTGCTAACACCCGTTGAGCATGATACTCGCGATGCGAGGGTCTGGGTTGTGCCCGCTCCTCGCTCGCGTCCGCCGGCCGTAACGCTGCACGCTCCCTGACCGAGCTGATAGCCGCCTGCCAACAGCGCGGCATCAGGCTCTTCACCATCCCACCCGCCCCCACCATGCCCTCAACTACCTGACCCCCAACAAATACAATCAAGCCAGGAACCTCGCAACGTCTCAACTCACCTGAACCCCTACAATGGAGTGACTAACTAAGTCGGTCAAATTACACTAGGGCATGGCCACAAAGGTCGTAAACATCTACGAGGCCAAGGCGCAGCTTTCAAAACTGATCGAACGTGCCTTAAACGGTGAGGACGTGGTGATCGCGAGGGCCAACCAGCCCGTAGTGCGCCTTGTGAAGTGGCACCCCGAACCTGATCGGAAGCCCGGTATCTGGGAGGGAAGGGTAACTATCGCTGAAGACTTCGATTCCTTCAGCGAAGCCGACGAGGCCGACTGGTACGGCGACCAGGGTTGACGCTACTGCTCGACACCCACGTGCTGCTCTGGTGGCTGGCCAACGATCCTAAGCTGTCGGGTGACTACCGGGACCCGTTCGATCGCATGCTCATAGCGCAGGCTCGAGTAGAGAAGCTCGTGCTGTTGACCGCGGACGAGCGAATTCGCAAGTGCGACGTCAACGTCCGCTAGCCGCATCAGCCGAGTTTGCTCTAACGATCAGAGAGCGCTGTCAGACCATGATCAACAGATAAACCATACAGAACGCGGGACAAACGTCTAGAGGAAGTTGGATAGCCTGAGGTCACGTGAAGGGTTACCGCGCCTGGGGGGCCGTATTGAGAACGTTCCTCGCGGGCATTGTGCTCGCGGGGGTTCCGTTCATATTGCGCGCGCAGGCTGAAGCACTAAGCGAACCACAGCAAGTGAACGGTGCGGAGCACCGCGCTAGGACCATCCAACTCAACCCCGGCGATCCGTTGCCGGCTCTGCAGGTTGGTGACGTGCTGAACCTAACCCCGGGGCGTTACGTGGGGCCCTGGGAGATAGCCATAGCCGACGTTGTTATCCGCGGCGCGGGCGCCACGCTCATCAGTCAGGGCGAGGGCAGCACGTTGGTGCTCGCCGCGCCCGGCATCCGGGTTGAGGGCCTAAGCGTAGACGGCTCCGGACCCGTGGACGACCTGTACACGCCCGACGCCGCCTACTGGCTGTTCGATTGTGTTGCCTGCGTGCTTGACGGGGTTAGCAGCGTTAACGCCCGCAGCGCCGTGCGCGCCGAGGGCTCATGGGCTGCGCAGGTCACGGGAGCGTCGTTCGTTGGCGCGGCGGGCTCACCCGCTATTACGGTGTTCGATTCTCCGGGCTTCGGGCTCGAGTACACGGTCGTGAACGGCTTCCTGGACGGCATCTACATAGAGAAGAGCGACTCTGCCAGCGTTATCGGTAGCGAGTTCGTGGGCGCCGGCCGTTACGCTCTGCACGTCATGTTCAGCCACGACACGCTGCTGGAAGGCAACACCGTCAGGGGCGGCAGGGTGGGTTCGGCCGCCATGTACGGGCGCGGCGTGATCGTAAGAGGCAACCGCTTCGAGGGGCACGTGGGGCCACTGGCTTTCGGGCTGCTGTTGCAGGAGCTGGAAGTGGCTGTGGTGGTGGGTAACCAGTTCGAGGGCAACACGGTCAGCATGCTGGTCGTAAGCGCCCCCGACGTGCGCGTGGAAGCTAACGAAGTCAGCGGTAGCGGGTTCGGCATGCTGGTTCAGCGCACCAGAAGCGGGCCCGTAAGCGCGGTGGTGGTGGAGGGCAACCGCTTCCGCGGCAACGTCAGCGACATCGCCGTCGACGACCCGGACGCCGCGCTGCGGGTGCACGGTAATCAGTTCGAGGCGGCCAGCCGCCTGGACATGGACGGCGACGGCGTTTCAGACGTGCCTCACCTGCCTAGCTCCAGCTTCGACATGCTGGCCTCGCGTCAGCCCGACCTGTCGCTGTTCGCGCTGAGCCCGGGCGTCATCCTGTGGCAGACCGCCGAAGCTTCGGTGCCCGCCCTGCGGTTGGCGACGTTACAGGACGCCTCGCCGCTACTGACTGCCGACGGGCCTTGGCGGGTCGCTGCTACGGCCCCACTCGTTCACCGGCCAGCTGATGAGTCGAACGGGGCTCCGCTGGCGCTCGGCTTGATTGTGAGCATGGTGGTGCTCGGCACCGTATTTGGTCGCACACCGGCGGAGCGAGCGTGAGCCAGCGGAACGTACCCACGCAGGTTGCCGCCGCAAGCGTGAGAGGGCGGAGCGTACCCGCGCAGGTTGCCGCCGTTAGCGTGAGCGGCCTCGGGTACCGGCAGCGGCTGCACGAAGTAAGCGTAGAGCTGCAGGGCGGTGCATTGGCGCTGATCGGACCTAACGGGGCCGGCAAGTCGACGCTGCTGCACCTCTTGGTCGGGCGGCTCAAGCCCCACGCCGGGCGGGTGAGCCTGTTCGGCCACGCCCCACGCTCCAAGGAAGCGGCCCCGCTACGCGCGTACGTGCCGCAGCAGATCCAGTTCCCCGCTCACCTGCAAGTGCGAGAGATTCTGCTGGCCGCAGCGCAGGCTAAGGGCGCCTCGGTAGAGGCCGCCGAGTTCGCGCTGGACCGCATGGGCATGCTCGGCTTCATGCTGCGCCGCGCCGGCGCCTTGTCGGGCGGCATGACGCAGCGGCTAGCCCTGGCGGCCGCGCTGATGGACGAACCGCCACTGTGGCTGCTCGACGAGCCGGCCTCTGCGCTCGACGGTGGCGGCCTGGAGCGCCTGGCGACTTGGGCGCGCGATCATGTTGCGGCTGGCGGTTCGCTGGTGGTCAGCGCTCACCGGCCCGAAGAGGTGGAAGCGTTCGCCAGTGAGGCACTGTTGCTTCAGGGTGGCCGGGTGGCTGGACGTCAGGACGTACACGACCTGTTCGAGTACCGGGTGCTGGACGGCAGCAGCGCGGCGAGGCCGCTGCCGGCTGGCTGGCAAGTGCAAAGGCGCGCCAGTGACGTCCTTCAAGAGGTACTGGGTTCTCGCGATGAGTGAAGCCCGCCTGACACTACTGGTACGGCTGAGCATGGCCGCCGCGATAGTGGTGTCCACCTCGTTAGCGTTGGCGTTCCGGCCGGACATGGAGCACCACGAGGACTGCCCCATGCCGTTCCAGAACCGGGGCACACCGACGGTACTTAACGCCCCAGCCACACCGCCCCCGGCGGCGCTACCCGTGGAAAACGACACGGTTATCGCCTGGCTCGAGCCGTGCATGTTCTTCGTTAGGCCAAGCCTTGCCCCGGTGGAGCGGGTGCGTAGCCGCGGTCCTCCAACCCCGACCCTTACCTAACTCCGAGAGGTTTCCTTAGGGCAACCGTTCAGCACCGCTGCGTTCATCAGCGGTCTGGCGGTCAGTTACCGCGGCGTAGCCGCGAGGGGAGAACAGATCAGCGTGAGTAACGACAAGCTTTCCACCAGGCGGAAGTTCCTGAAGCAGATGGCTCTAGCGTCCGTGACGGCGCCGCTGGCGCTCGGGGTGGCGGCAGCGCAAGACGGCCACATGGGGCATGGCGACACCGGACACGGCGGGGATGCCGGCATGGGCCACGGCGCCGGCCACGACATGGACCACGGCATGGGTCACGACATGATGAGCATGCCAAGCAGCGCACTGCCCGACATCGGGCCCGACATCCTGCCGCCCGTACCGATTCCGTGGGAGCACGGAGTGTGCGCGTTCTGCGGCATGACCGTTGTTACCCCCGAGGGCGGCGCCAACCCGCCGG
>JBBAFX010000167.1:0-5023 GCA_041655195.1 Trueperaceae bacterium | reverse complement strand
AGGAGGACGCGTCGCCGGTAACGGCCGCTGACCGCGAGTCGGAGCAGCTCATGCGCGAGCGCATCATGCGTTACTACCCGCAGGACGGCGTGCTGGGCGAGGAGTTCGGTGAGCTGAACACGGGCAGTAAGCGCCGCTGGATCCTCGACCCGATAGACGGCACGAAGAGCTTCGTGCACGGCGTGCCGCTGTACGGGGTGCTGCTGGCGTTGGAGGAGGACGGCGAGGCGGTGCTGGGCGTGCTGCACTTCCCCGCCCTGGCCGAGACCGTGTGGGCGGCGCGCGGTGCGGGCTGCTGGTTTGACGGCAAACGTGCGCGGGTGTCGACCACCGCCAACATTGAGGACGCGCTGGTGTGCGCCACCGACGTGGAGTTCATCGAGGAGCAGGGACGCCGCGCAGCGTGGGACCGGTTGCGGCAACGCGCTCGCCTGGCTCGCACCTGGGGCGACTGTTACGGTTACGCGCTGGTAGCCACGGGCCGGGCGGAGGTCATGCTGGACCCGACCCTCGCCCCGTGGGACAGCGCCGCGCTGAAGCCCGTGCTGGAGGAGGCGGGCGGCGTGTTCACCGACTGGAACGGCGTGCCCACGCACCTGGGCGCCGGCGGAGTGGCCACCAACGCGGCCCTAGCCGGCGAGGTGCGCGCGCTGCTGGGGGTGCCCGGTGCAGCCTAAGCCAATGACGCTCGAAGACCTGCCACGCATCGATTTCGCTAAGCAGGGCGGCCTCGTGCCGCAGGTGGCGCAGGACGCGCGCACGGGCGAAGTCCTCATGTTGGGGTACGCCAACGAGGAAGCCGCGCGGCAGACGCTGGCCACGGGGCAACTGTGGTTCTGGTCGCGGCAGCGGCAGCGGCTGTGGCGCAAGGGCGAAACGAGCGGCAACTCGCACCAGCTGGTAGCGCTGCACACCGATTGCGACGCGGACACACTCCTCGCGTTGGTGATTCCTGCGGGGCCGACGTGCCACACGGGCACCTGGAGCTGCTTCGAGGCGCCGCCCACCCTGGCGCGACTGGGGCACGTGCTGTCGGAGCGGGCAGTGAGGGCTGCGGGTACGGCGGAGGCTGCGGGTACTGCGGAGGCGGCGGAGGCTGAGGGCACCTCCTACACCGTGCGCCTGCTGCAGGACGAGAACCTGCGCCTCAAGAAGCTGGGCGAGGAGGCCGTGGAGCTAGCGCTGGCGTGCACGGCTGGCGACGCGCAGCGTGCGGCCGAGGAGGCGGGCGACCTCATCTATCACGCACTGGTGGCCTGCCAGGCGCTGGGTGTGGGCGCGGAGCGCGTGCTGGAGGCGCTGGGAGCAAGGCTGCCGAGCCCGCCAGGTTCCGACGCCTAACGCCAACCGACAACGAGAAGGGGTCCCGTTAGCGGCCTGGTCCCCGATGGCCGTTACTTCCTGAACCACCCCTAAGCTGCCAGAATGGCGGGGTGAGCATCCTCGCGCCTGCGCAGTCGTCCAGCGAGTTCCGTGTCGACTCGGCCCATAACTACGACACGAGCACACCGCTCCGCTGGATCGTCTCGCACGTGCTGCGTTACCCCGTGCTGCTGTTCGGCTTCGTGTTCGCCACTCTGGCGTTCTCGGTCTGCTCGGCGCTCATTCCGCGGATCATCGGTATGGCGTTCGACGGTGTGGGCAGTAGCGACGCGGTGGGCGCCATCACGCGCTTCGCTCTGGTGCTTCTCGGCGTGGTGGTGGCGCGCGGCGCGTTCGACTTCCTGAACATCAACTCCCTCGAGAGGCTCGCGCAACGCATAGAGCGCGACGCCCGCTCTGAGCTGACTATCAGCCTCCTCGGCAAGAGCCAGGCGTTCCACGACCGGCAGAGGGTGGGCGACGTCATGGCGCGCGCCGCCGAGGACGTGCGCTACCTGAACCTCATGTTCAGTCCGGGGGTGCAGCTCATCCTCGACAGCGCCATCAGCGTCGTCACGCCCCTCCTGTTCATCGCGCTCATCTCGCCGCAGATGCTGCTCTTCCCCGTGTTGTTCGTGGTGGCGTTCGTGCTGGCGTTACGGCACTACATCGCGCGCCTTGACCCCGTTTCGGTCGCCATGCGCGAGTCGTTCGGGCACATGAACGCGGGACTGAACGAGTCGATCGCCGGTATCGAACTGGTGAAGGCCGCCGCCGCGGAGCCGTTCGAGCGGCGCAAGTTCGCGCGTAACGCCCGCGCGTACCGCGACCACTTCGTTAAGCAAGGCGACGTGCAGGCCCGCTACCTGCCGTACCTGCTCGTGTGGGTCACGTTCGCCGCCACGTTCGGGCACGGGCTACTGGTGCTGGGTCAGGGCGGCCTTTCGGTCGGCGAGCTCGTGTCAGTTATTGGCCTGGTGGGCGTGCTGCGCGGCCCGGCTGACCTCTCCATATTCACGTTCGCCACGGTGCAACTGGGGTTGGCGGGCGCGCGGCGCACCCTGGCGCTCATCAAGGAAGAGTCGGAGTTAGACGAGAACCCGGATGGCCACGCCGGCCAGATGCAGGGCGACATCCGCTTCGAGAACGTGACGTTCACGTTCCCCGGCTCGGAGGCCGCCACGCTGGAGGGCTTCAGCTTCCACGCTCGCGCCGGCGAGACCATCGCCATCGTGGGTCAGACGGGCTCCGGTAAGAGCACCCTCACGAAGCTGGTGAACCGCACCTTCGACGTGAACGAGGGGCGCGTGCTGGTGGACGGCTTAGACGTCCGCGAGTGGAACATGGAGTCGTTGCGGCAGCAGATCAGCGTGATCGAGCAGGAGGTGTTCTTGTTCAGCCGCTCGGTGCGCGACAACATAGCCTTCGGGCTGCCGAACGCTACGGACGAGCAGGTGGTGGAGGCCGCTAAGGCGGCGCAGGCGCACGCTTTCATCAGTCGGCTGCCGAACGGTTACCACACGGTCATCGGGGAGAGGGGCGCCACGCTGTCGGGCGGGCAGCGCCAGCGTCTCGCTATAGCGCGGGCGCTGCTCACGGACCCGCGCATCCTCATCCTGGACGACGCCACGAGCGCCATCGATTCTGCCACCGAGGACGAGATCCAGAAGGCCATCAACACCGTGCTGAGCGGTCGTACGTCGCTGGTCATAACGCACCGGCTGTCGCAGATCAGGCGCGCTGACCGCATCATCGTGCTGGACCGTTCGCGTTTGGTGGCGCAGGGCACGCATGCGGAACTGCTCGAAACTAGTGACCTTTACGGTCGGATTTTCCAGAGGTACGAGTGATGGGCTTCGTCCTGGGCGGGCTCACCGGTGAGGATTACGATCGCAGTTACTCCGACAGGGAGTTGCTGGGGCGCATAGTCGGTTACTTCAGGCCGCACGTTTTGAAGATGCTGTTCGTGGCGCTGCTCATAGCCGGCAACGCGGCCGGGCTGGCGCTGCTGCCGGTGCTCACGAGCCGCGGCATCGACAGGGCCATAAGCAGCGGCGCGCAGGGGCTCGAGGTGTTCACGGCTAACCTGCCGCTACTGGCGCTCATGCTGCTGGCGGCGGGCCTGGCGTGGACCTTCAACTTCTTGCGCCAGTCGATAACGGCGCGGGTGGTTGGCGACGTGGTGCTCACGCTGCGTGAGGACACTTTCGACGCGGCGGTGGAGCACGACATGTCGTTCTACGACGACTTCACCACCGGCCGCGTCGTGAGCCGGGTGTCGTCGGACACGCAAGATTTCTCGAACGTGGTGACGTTGACGCTGGGCCTCCTCTCAGAGGTGCTCATCGTAGTCATCGTTTTCGGCATCTTGTTCTCCATCAACGTGCGGTTGGCGCTTATCACTACGGCCATCGCGCCCGTCATCATCTTCACCGCGTTGGCGTTCCGCTGGGTGGCGCGGCGCACCAGTCGGCAGGCTAAGCGCATCCGGGCGGAGGTGAACTCCAACATCCAGGAGTCCATCACCGGCATCGGCGTGGCGAAGGCTTTCCGGCAGGAGGCGGCTTTGCATGGTGACTTCGAGCGCGTGAACGCCGAGGCGTACCGGTTGGGCTTGAAGCAGGGCCTGGTGCTGCAGAGCATCTTCCCCATCCTGGGCACGCTGGCGGGCTTGGGCACGGTGGCGGTCATGTGGTTTGGTGGCAACGCGGTGCTCAGCGGCGCCGTCACGCGCGGTGAGTGGTTCCTGTTCGTGGAGAGCCTGGCGCTCTTCTGGTTCCCGCTCACCAGCATCGCGTCGTTCTGGAGCCAGTTCCAGGACGGGCTGGCGGCCAGCGAGCGGGTGTTCGCGCTCATGGACTCGGAGCCGCAGGTGGTGCAGGAGGGCGCTTCGGCGGTGCCTGCGCTAGAGGGTCACATAGAGTTCCGGGGCGTGGAGTTCTCTTACAAGCCGGGTGAGCCGGTGCTGCAGGGCTTCGATCTGGTCATCCCGGCGGGTCAGACCATCGCGCTGGTGGGGCATACGGGCGCCGGCAAATCGAGCCTGGGTAAGCTCATCGCGCGCTCTTACGAGTTCCAGCGTGGCGAGCTGTTGGTGGACGGCCGCAGTATCCGCAGCTTCGACCTGACCAGCTACCGTCAGCACTTGGGACTAGTTCAGCAGACGCCGGTGCTCTTCACGGGCACCATCCGCGACAACATTCGTTACGGGAGCGAGGACGCGACCGAAGCGGAGGTCGTGGCAGCCGCCCGCAGCGTGGCGGGCGGCGACTGGCTCGATTCGCTGCCGCTGGGGCTCGACACGGTGGTTACGGAAGGCGGCCGCGGCATCAGCATGGGTCAACGGCAGTTGGTGGCGCTAGCGCGGGTGCTGCTGAAGGCTCCCGCCATAGTGATCCTGGACGAGGCCACCGCCAGCATCGACCCTCTAACGGAGGCGCATATACAGGAGGGCCTGGAAACGGTGCTGGCGGGCCGCACCTCGATCGTCATAGCGCACCGCCTCTCTACGGTGCGTTCCGCCGACCGCATAATCGTGCTGAGCGAGGGGAGCATCATCGAGGAGGGCACTCACGAGGAGCTCCTCGCTAGCGGCGGGCATTACGCGGAGCTGTTCGACGCGTACTTCCGGCACCAGTCGGCCAGTTACGACCCGGAGGCG
>JBBAFX010000166.1:0-5081 GCA_041655195.1 Trueperaceae bacterium | reverse complement strand
CGCGCAGCACGACCTGGCGCCCTTCAAGCTCGGCTACTTCTACTCTGAGGTGCCCCTCGACTACCTCCGGCAGCGCATGGGCCAGGGCGAGCGGGTCACCGGCCTCGACGGGCGCGGCGACCTCACGCCCGAGGAGCTCGACGCCACAGACCGGGTGGTGGCCGTAGCCGGCGTGCACCCTTACATAGAGCTCTTGAACCGCGGCGCCGAGGTCATCATCGGCGGCCGCAGCTCGGACGCCGCCATCTTCGCGGCGCCCGCCATACGTGCCGGCTACGCCGAGTCCGATTCGTACTACCTCGGCAAGGTGCTCGAGTGCGCCTCCTTCAACGCCGAACCGTACGCCGGAAAGGAGAGCGTCATCGGCGCCATCAGCGAGGACGGCGTGGTGGTCACCGCCATGCACCCCGACCAGCGCTGCACGGTCGCGTCGGTAGCCGGGCACGCCATGTACGAGCGCTCCAACCCGTTCTTCGAGAACGTGGCGGGCGGCACTCTCGACATGACCGACTGCCACTACGAACAGGTGGACCCTAAGTCCACGCGCATCACCGGCGCCGTCTTCAAACCTTCGGAACAGATCCGCGTGAAGCTCGAGGGGGCCGGCAAGGTGGGCGAGCGGTACATGGGCTTCGCCGGCGTGCGCGACCCGGCCACTGTCGCGCGTATAGACGAGGTCATGGCCTGGGCCAAGCGCCAGGTGGTGGAGCGCTTCGGCACCCCCGAGGAGGGCGGCTACGAGCTGCACTACCAGGTGTACGGCCGCAACGGCGTCATGGGCGAGCTGGACCCTCTCAAGCACCAGAGCGCGCACGAACTGGGCGTCATGGTGTTCGGGGTCGCGCCCCCCGGAGAGATGGCCGAGGAGGTCACCCTCACGGGCACCCGGCAGATGTTCTACGCCCGCCTGCCCAACACCAAGGGCACGGCCGGCGGCGTGGCGTTCCCGCTCGACGAGGTCACCAAGGTGAGCCCCGCCTACCGCTGGACGCTGAACCACACCATCGGCGTGGAGGACCCCCTGGAACTCTTCCAGTTGCACACCACCGAGGTCACAACCGGCGCCCCGGCCGAGCTGGAGGTGGCCAAGTGAGCACCGCCACCGTGAAGCGCCTCTCCGACCTGGCCAAGACCGTGCGCAGCAAGAACGCCGGCGTGGACCGCATCACCTTCGACATCATCTTCGAGGACCGCGACTCCTACGAGCTCGTGAAGCGCAGCAAGGTGCTCACGCGTGAGTCGGTCGCCAAGCTGTACGGCTTCGACCCGGCGCGCATAACGGACTTCGTTGAGTACGATCCCGCCTTCGCCATCAAGTTCACCATCCTGCGGGAGCGGCCGAGCGGCAGCGCCGGCGACGGCGATATCTTCGGCGCGCAGCAGTACGCCCCGCTCCTCGACGTCATGGTGCCGCTGGACTGAACCGGACGGTTACTGTTCGGTGCGGCCCAAACCGCGTACTGTAGGGGGAATGAGCCCGCAAACCCCGGTACTCCTGCTCGACCGCGTCGACCAGGCGGCCGGCGACCTCACGCCACAGGAGCGGAGGCTCGCCGGTCACCTGGTCGAGCACCTCGAGCGCTGGGGGTACCTCTCCAGCACCGAGCTGGCGCGCGACCTCGGGGTGCACCGCTCCACGGTGGTCCGCTTCGCCCAGACGCTCGGCTACCGCGGCTACCCCGAGCTGCAGGAGGCCGCCCGCGCCGCTTACTTACGTGAGGTCGTGGCGCCCAACCAGCTCGTGCTTAACGCCGGCGGCGACGAGGAACTGGGTAAGGTCCAAGCCGTCTTCGACCGCGAGCTCGAGAACCTGCAGCGTAGCTACACCAACCTCGACGTTGCAGTGCTGGAGGAGACCGCCGTGCGCATAGCGGCCGCGCGGCGCGTGCTGGTGTTCGGGCGGCGCTTCTCGCACCCAATAGCCCTACACCTCGCGCTCATACTGCGCACCATGCGCGAACGGGTCGAGTCAGCGCCGGCCACAGGCGGGTCCTCGGTGGACCTGCTCTTCGACCTCACACCCGACGACCTGGTGCTGGTGGTGTCCATGCGCCGCCACTCGCCCGAGGTGCAGCGCACGCTGCGCTACCTAGCCGACGCGGGCGTGCCCGTGACCGTGCTGACGGACGCCAGTCCCGGCAACGACCTGCCCGGCGACGCCAAGGTGCTCCGCGCGCATATCGGCAGCACCAGCATGCTCGACTCGTACACGGCGCTGGTCAGCGTCACGCACGCGCTGCTCACCTTGGCCGAGGCGGCCATACCGGAAGCGGCTGACAGGCTCGCCCAGGCGGAGACCGCCTGGCAGCACTTCAACAAGTCCTGACTCTGCGCGCGCGTTGAGGCGTGGGGGTCCGGTCTTAGGCGGCTGCGGCGGAGTTGTCTGCTTCAGCGCGCGTGTTGAGGCGTGACGAGTGCTGCCGCCACGAACTCCGCGAACAGCGCGCGGTAGGCGGGCTGCACGCCCACGAGCCACTCCGGGTGGTACTGCACGCCCACACCGAAGCCGTCCTCAGCCTCCATGGCCTCCACCCAACCGTCGTCGGAGTAGGCGCTTACGCGCCAGCCGGCCGGTGGGCTCTGCACCACCTGGCGGTGGAAGCTGTTGATCCGGCCGCTGCTGCCTACCCAGCCCGCCAGCCGGGTGCCCGCCTCGAAGGTGGCGTCGTGAGTGGTTTCGGTGGGCACAGCCGTCTGGTAATGCTCACGCGCGCCCGGCACCACGCCCAGGTTCAGAACGGGTCCGCCGCCGAGTGCCTCGGCTATGGTCTGGTGCCCGCGGCAGATGCCCAGTAGTGGCATGCCGCGCACCCAGGCGCCGCGGATGAGCTCCACCTCAAAGTCGTAACGGACCGGGTTGGTATCGCGCAGCGAGGGGTCGGGGTTATCCACGAAGTACTGGCCGGGGATGCTGCCGCCGCCGCTCACCAGGAGGGCGTCTACGGAGTCGAGCACGTCGGCCGTTTCGGCCGCGGCCAGGGCGTGCGTTGGCAGTAACAGGGGCACCCCGCCCGCCTGCGCCACCACCTCCGCGTAACGCGCGCCTACCTGATAGCGCCACTCCGGGTGACCCTCCCGCGCCTCGACCTCGGCCACGTGAACGGTTATGCCAACGCGAGGTTTCTTCATGGTGCCTTCCTGGTAGAGCCGGACTGGACCGCTGTGCCGGTCGCCGTGGAGGGGCCCGCGGCAGCGGTCATGGCGCCGCCTGCGCCGCCTTGCGTTACGCCGTTCGTTGCGCCAACCTGCGCGCCAAGGCGCTGTTGCCGCCGGCGCCAGCGGTTGAAGCGCTGCCGGCTCTTGCCTTTGGGATCGTAGATCTCCTGCAGTCTCTCGCCCAGCAGGTTGATGGAGAGCACCAGGATCAACAGTGCGATGCCGGGGATGGTGCTTACCCACCAGGCTATGAAGAGCACGCCGCGGCCGTCCGCGATCATGGAACCCCACGCGGGGATGCTGGGCGGGATACCCACGCCCAGGAAGCTCAAGCTGGCCTCGAGCACCATGAAGTAACCCACCCGCAGCGTGGCCAGCACCACTACGGGCGGCAGGATGTTGGGGATTATCTCGCGGAACAGCGTGCGGAAGCGGCGCTGACCCAGCGCCTGCGACGCTTCCACGTACTCCATGGCCGCCTGGTCGAGGGTCTGGCCGCGGGCCAGCCGGTAGAACTCCACCCAGCCCTTCAGCGAGAGCGCCATGACCAGGTTGGCGAAGCCGGGGCCCAGGAAGGCCATCATGCCGATGGCGAAGATCAGATAAGGGAAGGCCAGCAGTAGCTCGGTGAGCCGGCCGGTTATGGAGTCGAAGGCGCCCCTGAAATAACCGCCCAAGGCGCCCGTGACCGTGCCGAACACCGCTGTAATGATGACGGTGAGGAGACCTATGAGCAGGCTCACGCGAGCGCCGTACAGGGTGCGGGTGAGGATGTCGCGGCCGAGCGAGTCCGTACCGAACCAGTGGTCGGCCGACGGCGCCGCCAGTCGTTGGCCCAGCACGGTGGCGTCCGGGTCGTACGGCGCCACTACGGGCGCGAATATGGCCAGCAAGATATAGATGCCGATAACGGTGGTGCTGATGAGGCCGAGTGGCGTCTCGACCACGCGCGCCATGACCTTCAGCACGCCTGCGCCGCGGCTAGGCGCAGCGCTCATAGGGTGATCCTCGGGTTGAGGAGCGTGTAGAGGGCGTCGACCACCAGGTTGGCGGCCACGTAGGTGAAGGCGTACAGCATGACCGCCGCCTGCACCACCACGTAATCACGCGCGAAGATCGAGTTGACCACCAGGCGACCCAGGCCGGGCCAAGCGAAGATGGTCTCCACGATCATGTTGCCGCCCAGTAGCTCGCCGAACTGCAAGCCGGTGACGGTGATGGCGGGTATGAGGGCGTTACGCAGCGCGTGCTTAACCACCACGGTGAACTCGCGTAGACCTTTCGACCTGGCGGTGGTGACGTACTCCTTGTTCATGGCCTCGATCATGGAGGCCCGCACCACCCGCGCCAGCACCGCAGCGAAGACCACGCCCAGCGTCACCGACGGGAGGATCAGGTGCTTCAACGCCGTGCCGAACGCCTTGAGATCGCGCGCCAATAGGGTGTCTATGAGCATGAAGCCCGTGACCGGGTCGACCGCCATGGTGGCGGCCAACCTGCCTGACGTGGGCAGCAGCCTCAGCTCCACGGAGAAGAGCAGTATGAGCAGGAGCCCGAACCAGAAGGCGGGCATGCTGACGCCCACCAGAGCGCCGGAGAGCACGGTGCGGTCCAACCAGGAGCCGGCCCTGACGGCGCTGATGATGCCTACGGGCAGGGCTATGAGGATGGCCACGAAGATGGTGGCCATGGTGAGTTCGATGGTAGAGGGCAGGGCGTCAGCTATGAGCTTCAGGACCGGTTGGTTCCTCACGAAGCTCGTGCCGAGGTCGCCCTGGAAGAGGCCCACGAAGAAGAGCCAGAGCTGTTCCAGGAGCGGTTTGTCGAGGTGCAGCTGGCTGCGTAGCGAGTCGATCTGCTGCTGGGTGACGGCGGTGTCGCCCAGCATTATCTCCACCGGGTCGCCCGGCAGGAACCGCAGGAAC
>JBBAFX010000165.1:0-5095 GCA_041655195.1 Trueperaceae bacterium | reverse complement strand
AGCGAACGTGCCGTCCTGCATGGCCGCCTGGGCGCGCCGGTAGGAGCGCTCCGCGTACTCGTCCTGCGCCTCGCGGCTGAACGAGTACTTGGTGGCGCAAAGCTCCGCGCAGGAACCCATGTGCTTGTCGTTGTAAACGTCCCACAGGCCGTCCACGATCATGGAGTCCACCAGCTTGGCTTCGCCCAGCCGCAGACCACCGCGGGCGCCCGGCACCAGGTACGGGGCGTTGGTCATGGACTCCATGCCGCCCGCCACCACAACTTCGGCGTCGCCGAGCTGCAGCGCGCGCGAGGCCTGGATGATGGCCTCCAGACCGCTGCCGCACATCTTGTTGAGGGTCACGCTCTGCGTGCGCTGGTTGAGACCAGCGAACAACGCCGCCTGGCGGGCGGGCGCCTGGCCCTGCCCGGCTTGCAGGACGTTGCCCATGAACACCTGATCCACGCCGTCCGCGCTCACGCCGGCGCGCGCCAGCGCTTCCTTCACGGCCGCCGCTCCGAGCTGGCTGGCCTTCAGACCTGAGAACGCGCCCTGGAACGCCCCGATGGGCGTCCTGACCGCGGCAGCTATTACCACCGACATCTGAACCTCCAGAGTGAGGGCCGGCCCCCGAAGAACCCGCCACCCTTACTTCCGGAAGCGTACCACCGCCTGCACGCCCGCCCACTCCACCTGCATGTCGCGGTAGAGACTGAAGCTGGGCGGCAGCAGCACCGCGCCGACCACGGGGCTGCCGGGCGCCACGCGCCCCACTTCGCCCTCCTCGATGACCATGCGGTAGGGGGTGCTTACCTCCAGGCGGCGCCCGTCCTGCTCGAACACGAGGCGCGTGTCCCACGGCAGTTCGGCCACGGCCGTGACCATGAGGAGCAGCACGTGATCGCCGCCCGCTTCGCGCGCCCGGTCCATGGCCACGTCCACGTCGCCCGTCAGCGCCGGTTCCGCCAGCGGCACCAACGCCAGGTCCACGAGCAGCAGGCTCGCGCCGTCGCCGTCGAAGAAACGCACCCCGGCGAGGGGCTCCTCCGCCGGCTCCCAACTGGCGCGGCCGGTCGTGCCGAAAGCTGGCGCGCCGAGAGCTGGCGCGCCGCCAGCCGGAGCGCCGCCAACCGGAGCGCCGTCAGTAGGCGCGTCCGCAACCCCGTACTCGAGCAGCGCCGTGCGCCCGTTCCCGAGGGGCAGCGCCTCCGGTCGACCCGCGAAGAGCGGTACCTGCACCCCGAAGAGCGGCAGGGTGTCGAGCGGCACGTACCAGGCGCCGGCCAGGCTCAGCACGGGCGCCGCCAGCGCCACGTCCGTGGGACCGGCGTCGCCGGGGAAGTGAACGAGCGCGTCCGCGGAGTTAGCGAAGAGGGTGACGGGGCCGCCGGAGCCTCGCCAGGTGAGGACGTTGGCGTCCGTGTTAGCCACCACGCCTAAAGCGCGCGCCAGCGCGGTGACCTCCACGTAGACGGTGGCACCGCGTTCAAAAGCGCGCACGGGCACGGCCTCCTGGGCCACCGCCCAGCCGAACGTTAGGAGGGTCACGAGCAGGAGTGAGCGAGGTATGAAGGGCGCCCGCATCGCGGCGAGCCTAGCACGGGCCCCACGGGGGCTAAGATGAAGCCAACCGCATCCTAGAGCCGGCGGTCTGCGCGGCCCGAACCGCGCGCTCCTAACACTCATCCGCCGGCCGTTTCCGGCGGAGAGGAGCCAGATCATAGAGAAGGTTCACGGCAGAACGTCGGGCCTCAAGAAGAACCAGATCAAACGCTTAAGCAACCTGTACCGGCGCCGCGTGGCGCCCGAGGCAGCGCTCACGAACGAGCTGGCGCGCGCCATGGGCGAGTTGGCACTGGAAACGAACCGCGGCGTCAGCCTGCTTATCGACCGGCGCGGCCGCGTGATCACCGTGGCCGTGGGCGACGCAACCGACACTCCCATCCCCGAGCTGCACGGCGAAGCCGAAGCCAGGCTGTACGGCCTGCGGCTGGTGCACACCCACCAGAAGCCGGGCGGGCTCTCCCCTTCCGACCTCACCACGCTCTTCCTCAACCGCTTAGACGCCATGGTGGCGTTCGACGTAGCCGCCCAGCACGGCGGTAAGGGCGGCGGCGCCAGCTTGCAGGTAGGGCCTGCCTACCTAGCGTTCGTGGCGCCGCGCGGCGCCGACGAGGAGGACTGGCTGGTCGAGGCGCCGATGAGCATACGCGAGCTGGAGCAGATCGACATCCTGGCGCGCATCCGCGCGCTAGAGGAGGAGATCGAGCGCGAGACCGGCGCCCGTGAGGCGCTGCGCTCGAGCGCCGAACGCGCCATCTTGGTCGGCATAACCGGCCGCGAGAGCGCTTACGAGGCCGAATCGCGCATGGCCGAACTGGCGGAGCTGGTGAGAAGCGCCGGCGCCGTGGTGGCCGGCAGCAGCTTGCAGCACAAGAAGAGCCCCGACCCGCGCACGCTGGTGGGCGAAGGCAAGCTGCAGGAGCTCGTGTCGCTCGCTTTCCACGAGGACGCCGACCTGCTCGTGTTCGACCGCGAGCTGGCGCCAGCTCAGGTGCGCGAGATCGAGGCGTTCACCAAGCTGAAGGTGCTCGACCGCACCCAGGTGATCCTCGACATCTTCGCGCAGAACGCGCGCGGCCGCGAAGCGCAGGTGCAGGTTGAGCTAGCGCAGCTGCATTACCAGCTGCCGCGCCTGGCGGGCCGCGGCACCGCCATGAGCCGCCTTGGTGGCGGCATCGGCACGCGCGGCCCCGGTGAAACCAAGCTAGAGGTCGACAGGCGCCGCATCCGCGACCGCATCGCCTCGCTCGAGTCCGCGGTGGACGACATCAGCAAACGGCGGGGCCAGACGCGCAAGGCGCGCACCCAGAGCACCACGCCGGTGGTGGCGTTGGTGGGTTACACGAACGCCGGCAAGTCCACGCTCTTCAACGCGCTGGCTAAGTCCGACGTGGTGGCTGAGGGCCGCCTGTTCGCCACGCTGCGCCCCACCAGCCGCGAGGGCTGGCTGCCCGAGCTTGGGCTGTGGGGCGGCAAGGTCGTGTTCACGGACACGGTGGGCTTCATCCGCGACCTCCCCGAGGAGCTGGTGAACGCGTTCCGCGCCACGTTAGAGGAACTCCACGACGCCGATATCCTCCTGCACGTGGTCGACGGCGCCGCGCCCGGCGCGCAAGGCAGGGTCGACGCCGTGCAGCGCATCCTCGACGAGCTGGAACTGGAGCCGCCCCGCCTGATCGTGCTTAACAAGGCCGACCTGGCCGACAGGCAGCATGTGGCCGAGCTAGCCGAGCGTTACGACGCCGTGGCCGTGTCCGCCGTCACGGGCGAGGGCCTGGACGAGCTGCGGGCGGTGCTCACCCGCTGGCTCGAGTCGACCGCCTTGCCGCCCCTGGGCGCGCCCGGCGCTGACGCCCGCCAGACCCACCGACCGCCGGGCTTAGATAGCATGGAGGCATGAGTCAGAGCGACCTGCGCTTCAACGACCTGCGCGACTTCCTGAAACTGCTCGAGCAGCGCGGCCAGCTTAAGCGCATCTCGGTACCCGTCAACACGCACCTGGAGATGTCTGAGATAGCCGACCGGACCGTCAAGGCTGGCGGCCCCGCCCTCCTCTTCGAGCACCCCGTCGGCCCGGACGGCCAGCGGCTCGGCATGGCCGTGGCCATGAACCTCTACGGCACGCGTGAGCGCATGGCGTGGGCGCTCGGCGTGAACGACATGAACGACATCGGTGACCGGCTGCGTTCCCTGATAGACGTGAAGCTGGGTGGGGGCCTGATAGGCCTCATGTCGAACCTGCCCAAGCTGCGCGAGGTGGCCTCGTTACCGCCCAAGCGGGTGCGCAGCGCGCCCGTGCAGCAGGTCGTGTGGCGCGGCGACGAGGTGGACCTCACCCGCATACCCGTGCTGAAGACCTGGCCGCAGGACGGTGGGCCGTTCATAACCCTGCCGCTGGTGGTGACCAAGGACCCGGACGGCGGCGACCTGAACATCGGCATGTACCGCATGCAGGTCCTGGACGCTAAGACCACCGCCATGCACTGGCAGCGTCACAAGACGGGCGCGCGCCACTTCGAGAACGCCCGCCGGCTGGGTCAGCGCCTAGAGGTGGCGGTCGCTATCGGCGGCGACCCGGCCCTCACGTACGCGGCCACCGCGCCCATCCCGCCCATCCCTGGCCTGAACGAGTACTCGCTGACGGGCTTCCTGCGTGGGCGCTCGCTCGAGCTGGTGAAGGGCGTGAGCGTGGACCTGGAGGTGCCCGCCAACGCCGAGATCGTGCTGGAAGGCTACGTGGATCCCAGCGAGGAGCTGGTGGTGGAGGGACCGTTCGGCGACCACACGGGCTTCTACACGCTGCCGGACCTCTACCCCGCCTTCCACGTAACGGCCGTGACCATGCGCGAGGAGCCCGTCTACCCCGCCACCGTGGTCGGCAAGCCGCCCATGGAGGACGCTTACCTGATCGAGGCCAGCGAGCGCATCTTCCTAGTGCCCGCGCAGCTGATCATGCCCGAGATCGAGGACTACCACCTGCCGCCCGCCGGCATTGCGCACAACCTCGTGAACGTGCGCATAAGCAAGCAGTTCCCGGGTCACGCCTACAAGGTGGCCAACGGCTTGCTGGGCTTGGGGCAGATGATGTTCGCCAAGATGATCCTCGTATCCGACGATAAGGAGCTGCCGGTCAACGACCACAAGGCGTTCTGGCGCGGGGTGCTAGCCAAAGCGGTGCCCGGTAAGGACAGCCAGTTCGCGCGCGGCCCCATAGACGTGCTGGACCACTCGAGCCGCACCTTCGGTTTCGGTAGCAAGCTGATCATCGACGGCACCAGCAAGCATCCGGAGGAGGGCGGACCGCAGCCGTACACGCCCAACCCTGAGCGGGCCGCCGCCGAGCTGCCAGTGCACAAGGAGGCGCTCGATCAGCACCAGCATGCGGGCGGCTTCTGGTTCATCTGCACCCGCAAGGGCCGCGCCGGCCAGGGCCGGCACCTCGGCGAGTGGGCGGCGCGGCAAGCCGCCGCGGAAGGCGTGCGGCTTATCGCAGTGGTGGACGACGAGACCGACCCGCGCGATTTCGACGACGCTATCTGGACCATGCTCA
>JBBAFX010000164.1:0-5142 GCA_041655195.1 Trueperaceae bacterium | reverse complement strand
TTCCTCCCACTGGCGCTCCAACGAGAGGGAAAGTTCTCAGCTTGAGCCCCACCGGCGAGTAGCGCGGGGCCGCTTTCGAGCCAGGTTCCTGAAGGCCGCGGTCGCCCAATCTTGCAGGCGTCATGTGCACGGCATGAAGAACGCGGCCCCCTGTGAAGGAGGCCGCGTGGCAGGTGAGCTGGTAAGCCGGGTTCTGTCACCGGACCCGCTAGGGTCCGCGTCTAGTCATCTGTCTGCGAAGCGCGTCGCCGCGCTCCTGTAGCGGTCAACCCGGAGATGTTAGCGAGCCGGGCAGGCTCTCTCTCCATATCGGACCTTGCACCGGGTGGGGTTTACCTAGCTGCCCCTGTTACCAGGGGCACTGGTGCGCTCTTACCGCACCCTTTCACCCTTACGCCCCGCCCCATAGGGGCGCGACGCGGTCTACTCTCTGTTGCACTTGCCGTCGCCTTACGCGCCCAGCCGTTAGCTGGCACCCTGCCCTACGGTGCCCGGACTTTCCTCACCACGCGTGCGCGCCGGCCCGTGCTGGGCGAAGCTTTGGGCCCCGCCTCGGGCGCCGACGCCGTGCGCGTGGCGCGACCAGATCGCCCACACTGCAACTGGAGATAGTAGCACGCGCACCTGGGAAAGGTGCGCGTGCCAACTACTTGCTGGGTTGTGTGCGGGTGCTCAGGGCGCCCGCTAGTACCGGGTGCTTACTGCAGGCGGTAGTCGGTGACTACGATCTCGCCGTCGATGATCTGCTGGCGAACGGCTTCCACTTCGGCCAGGAGATCGGCCGGTATGAGGGCTTCGTTGTACTGGTCGAGCGCGAAGTCCACACCGTCCTCGGCCAGGCCCACGTTGAGGAGGCCACCCTCGAAGGTGCCGTTCACAACGTCCATGATGGCGTTGTAGGCGACGTTGCCGAGCGACTTGGTCATGCTGGTCAGGCCGAAGTTGAGGGTGGCGGCGTCGCCGTCGGTGTCGCCGCGGAAGTTCTGGTTGCTATCCACACCGATGAAGAAGATCGGGTGGGAGCCCGCACCGCAAGCGGCGTCGTAGCCGGCCGGCTTGGCGATGTTGGCGAGTTGAGCGTCGATGGGGGTCTCGCGGGTGGGCACGTTAGGAACGAAGCACATCTTCTCGTTCACGAAGTTGATGACACCGTTACCGGAGCCGCCGGCGGCCTGGTAGATGATGTCAGCGCCCTGGGCGTTCTGGGTGGAGGAGAGCTCGTACGCACGCGCCGGGTCGTTCCAGGCGGCGTCGGTCACGCCCACGTAGTTGCTGATGACCGTGCAGTCGGGGCAGGCGGCGAGGACGCCTTCCTGGTAGCCGAGGTCGAAGGCGCGGATGAGGGGCACGTCCATGCCGCCCACGAAGCCGACAACGCCGGTGCGGGTGAGCTTACCGGCGATGTAGCCGACGAGGAAGCTGCCTTCCTGCTCCTTGAAGAGGACGCTGCGGACGTTGTCGCCTTCAGCGACGGCGTCGAGCAGAACGAACGCGGTGCGCGGGAACTCGGCGGCCACGGCGGTCACGGCGTCGGCCTGGAGGAAGCCCGGAGCGATGATGATCTCGGCGCCTTCCAAGGCGATGCGGCGCTGGCCTTCAGCGGCGGTGTCGGGGGAGCCTTCGAACTCCACGACCTCGACCTCGAAGCCTTGGGCTTGCAGGTCCTGCTGGGCGCGTTCCACGCCGCGCCAGGTGCCTTCGTTGAAGGAGCCGTCGAACTTGCCGCCGGCGTCATAAACGATGCCGAGGACGAAGTCCTGAGCCATCCCGAAGGTCAGGAGAGTAGCGGCCAGAAGAACGATCAGTTTGCGCATAAGGTGATGACTTCCTCTCGTGCGTGACTTGGGTTCGCACCCTTGATGGTGTCGGGCAAATGATACCACCCTGGTGGGCGCGGCTGGCCGGTCCTCGCCTTAGGTTCCTTAACCGAAGGCTAACGTGGCAGGCCGCAAAGCGCGCCGGTGGTCAGGGTCAGAAGAGTATGCGGCTCCAGTCGAGCTCGTCTAGGTTCTGGAACACGTCCACGTGCTCCAGCAGCGTGCCGGCCGACTGGTTGCGGAACATGGAGCACTCCACGTGCTTGCCGTAACGCTTGAGGGTCTCGACCAGCTCAACGTAGTCGCCGTCGCCGGACACCAACAGGGCGGTGTCGTACGCGTCCTGGAAGGCGAGTGACAGCGCTTCGACCGCTAAGGACACGTCGATGCCCTTCTCGACCGTGGTGCCGTCAGGGCGCCTATGCAGCTTGCCCAGGCGCACGGTCACGTACGGAATGCGCCTGAGGGACTCGAAGAAGCGCGTCTGGCCCTCGCGCAGCTCCTCGTCGTAATCGTCTGTGAGCGGCGCGTTGTAGTAGTACGTGCGGTGCAGGGGCCGGTCGCGCAGGAGCTGGTTGATCAGCTCCGCTAGGTTGACGCGGGTGTTGCGCAGGTTCTCGCGCATGCCGTTGTAGAGGTTGCTGCCGTCGATGAAGATAGCGACCCGCTCGTACATGCCGTAACCGCGCGGTTGCTCGAAGCGGCGGGGAGCGGGCGTTTCCTGTTTGGCGCGCGGTCTGCCCGAGCGGCCGTGGTTGTCGTGCTTATCCATAGTGGACTCTCGAAATACCTTCCCGTGATTGAGTTGCTACTCACTGTAACCGCGCTGCGGCGGGCATGGCTGCGGCGCGTCCTCATATACTGCTCATAATTTAATCAATTCTCTCATGAGAGCAGGTGGCATAGTGCGGTTCATGGAACGCAAACCGCTGATACTTATCGTCGAGGACGAGAAGGAGATCGCGAAGTTCATCGACCTGGAGCTGCAGGCCGAGAACTACGACACCATAGTCAGCTACGACGGCGTAACCGGCCTCTCGAAGTTCCGTGAGCACGGCCCGGACCTCGTGGTTCTGGACCTGATGATGCCCGTGCTGGACGGGCTCGAGGTGGCGCGCCGCATCCGCAAGACGAGCAACACGCCTATCATCATCCTTACCGCCAAGGACTCGGTGGACGCCAAGGTCATCGGGCTCGACTCCGGAGCTGACGACTACCTGGTCAAGCCCTTCTCGATCGAGGAGCTGCTGGCCCGCGTGCGCGCCCACCTGCGGCGCGTGAACCCTGCTGTTACGGGCGAGGTGCGCGTGGCCGACCTGGTCATGAACCTTGACGGCCGCGAGGTGTTCCGCGACGGCCGCCGCATAGAGCTGTCCGCCAAGGAGTTCGAACTCCTGGAGCTGTTCGCCCGCAACCCCGGCAAGGTGTTCAACCGCTTCGAGATAGAGGAGAAGGTGTGGCCCGAGTACACGGGCGGCAGCAACGTGGTGGACGTGTACGTGGGGTACCTCAGGCGCAAGCTCGAGACCGAGGGCGGGCGACTGATCCACACCATCCGCGGCGTCGGTTACGTACTGCGCGAGGATTCAGGACCCGGTGAGGCTTAGACTTCAGCTGACGCTGGTCTTCGGCGCCTTCATTGCCATCATCCTTTCGGCCGTGGCCGTGTCAGTCTACTTCCTGACGGAACGCTCGTTGAGCGCGGGTGTCTCCGACCAGGCGCAGAGCGCGCTGGCGGAGATCACCAGTGGGGCCAGCACCATAGCCGAGGGCGTTCAGAAGCTGCCGAGTAACACGTATTATCAAATCCTCTTTCTGGGTCGACCCGACCGCACGCTCTCAGGCGTTGCTGAGCTGCGGGCCGGCTTCTCCTATTTCTCCAACAGCAACCTCATCAGCCCGCTCAGTGACTCCGCCCTGCAACGCCTGATCGACAACGGCGAGGTCTCGGCCTCCGTCACCCGCGGCGGGGAATCGATATCCGTACTGGGCAGGTTGGGCCGCGTGGACTTCCCCCGGGAGGGGACGAGCTTCCAAGCCGCGTTCCTCGTGGGCATTCCCGCCAACCTCATGACCGCCACCCTCGACCAGCTCAAACGCGACCTGATCGTCACCGTGGTCATGGCCTTCCTGGTGTTCGCGCTCGGCGTGTGGGTGCTCTCCGAACGCGTGCTGGCCTCGCTCAAGAGCGTCACCGAGGCCGCCGGGCACGTGTCGGGCTCCGACCTCTCGCGCCGCGTGCCCGTACCCCGTAGCGGCGACGAGATAACCGACCTGGCGCTGAGCATCAACCACATGCTTGACCGCCTGCAGGAGTCCTTCGAGACGCAGCGGCGCTTCACTGCTGACGCCAGCCACGAACTGAGGACCCCGGTCACCGCCATCGGCGGGCACGTCAGCTACCTGCTCAGACGTACGCACCCCACCGGCGACCAGCTCGACTCGCTCGAGGTCATCCAGCGCGAATCCGAGCGCATGGCCAAGCTCGTGAACGACCTGCTGGAACTGGCCCGCGCCGACGCCGGCTTCACCGTCGACCTGCAACCCATGAACCTGGTCGAGGTGGTAGAGACCGTGCGCAAGGAAGTAGCGCCCGTAGCCCGCGGCGCGGAGATAGAGGTCAACACCCGCACCCCCCTCGTGGAGGTGCAGGGCGACCCGACACGCCTCAAGCAAGTGGTGCTGAACCTGGTGCAGAACGCTATAAACGCCGGCGCCGAGAAGGTCACTATGACCGTGGCCGTGGAGCGGCACCAGGTGCGCCTGGAGGTGCTCGACGACGGCTCCGGCATAGTGCCCGAGGCGCTGCCGCACCTCTTCGACCGCTTCTACCGCGTGGACGGAGCGCGCTCCGGGCGCGGCAACGGCTCCGGGCTGGGCCTCGCCATTGTGAAATGGCTGGTGCAGCAGCACGGTGGCAGCGTTGAGGTCGAGTCCCGGCTGGGCGAGGGGTCGGTCTTCACCGTACTCCTCCCCGCCGTCGACAAGCGCACCCTGATAGACCAGGCACAGGCGGGTCGCGCCACGCTGGTTGAGGGCCTCAAGACCTGGGCAGGGGGTAGCGGCAAGCCCGGCTGAGCAGAGGGGTGAGGGCTAGAATCATGCGTGCCGCTCGCCCTCGACGTGCTGCTGCCGCTACCGTTGCCAGCCTTCACCTACCTGCCGCCCCTGCAGGGCGCGGCGGCCCGGCCGGGCCAACGCGTGATCGTGCCGTGGCAGGGCTCGCTGAGGGTGGGTGTGGTCATGGCCGAACGCATGGTCGACGCCGGCCGGGGCCTCGAACTGAGGCACGTGCTGCACACCTTCGGAGATGACCAGTGGCTCA
>JBBAFX010000163.1:0-5185 GCA_041655195.1 Trueperaceae bacterium | reverse complement strand
CGGCACGCGCGGCAGTTACCGCTTCGAACCCCGAGCCCTCGCGCGCTTCGCCGACGATGCTGCCCTAGCCGGCCGATAAGCGCCAGCCTCACAGCCTCGCAACCGCCCTACCTCACAACCGCCGCAACAACCCCGGCAGGTCATCACCAATGTTGATAACTGCGTCAGTGCCGTACATGTAACGCATGTTGCCCGACCGGTCCAGCACCATCACCATGTCCGTATGCGCCACCGTCGGCGCCTCACCCGCGAACCCCACGAAGAACGCCTTCGCGGCCTCCGCCACCTGCGAATTACTACCCGTCAAACCCACGAAATCCGGATGGAACCGCTGCACGTAAGCGCCCAACACCTCAGGCGTGTCATGACCCGGATCCACCGTCACCATCACCACGCTCAAACCATCCGTGGTCTCCAACTTCGAATACGCCTGCGCCAAACGCGCCATGGTCAACGGGCAGATATCCGGGCAGCGCGTGTAACCGAAGAACACCAACGTCACGTCACCACTGAAGTCATCCGCCAAGTCAACCGCCTGACCCCGGTGATTCACCAAGTCCAAACCGCTCACGGCAACAGGGCTATTCAGTTCGGTGCCCGCCACCGGCGCCGCGGGGCGCAGCACGAAGAAATACACGCCAGCGGCGCTAAGAACGACGACAGCAGCAAGAAGGGACAGCCAAGTAAAACGGCTCACGCCACGGAGCATAACGTGACGTTGCCCGTCACTCCTGTTGGGCGGGAGGCTTACCGTCCATCAACTCGAAGAAGGCGTCCACCACATCCGGATCGAAATGCGAACCGCGCCCCTCCAAGATGAACTCGCGCGCGCGGCCCACCGGCCACGCCTCCCGGTACGGGCGGTCCGAAGTCAGCGCGTCGAACACGTCCACCACAGCGAAAATTCGCGCCGCCAGCGGAATCTGCTCCCCCACAAGCCCCTGCGGGTAACCGCTACCGTCCCACTTCTCATGATGCGAGTACGGAATGTGCAGAGCCGGGCGCAAGAACTCGATGGGCGAGAGCAACTCGTACGCGTACACCGGGTGCTGCCGCATGATCTCGAACTCCTCATCCGACAAGGGACCGCGTTTCAGCAGGATCTCGTCCGGAATACCCATCTTGCCGATGTCATGTAGCAGCGCCCCGCGCTGAATGTGCACCACCTCAGCGTGCGGCACGCCCAACTGCCGCGCTAAGCGCACGGTCATATCCGTCACGCGCTTACTGTGCCCCGCCGTCTCCTCGTCCTTCAGGTCCAGCGCGTTCGCCCAGCCCTCAATAGTGCGGTCGTACGCGCGCTGCAGCTCCTGATTAGTGCGCTCCAGCGAACGCATGAGCTGCGAGTTCTCGATAGCGATAGCGCCCTGATCCGCGTACGTTTCCAGGAACTCGAGCCACTCGTCGTTCGCCTCCAGCGTGCGGCGCGAGTACAGCTCGATAACGCCCTGCAACTGCCCCTTAGCCACCATGGGCACCGCCATGTAACTGGCGTACTGAGTTTGCTGTTCGGGCTCCACCGCCACGCCCCACTCGCCCTCGGACTGCAGGGCCGGCACGAACACGGAGCGGTGCTCCAAGGCGGCGCGTCCCGCCGGCCCCTCGCCCAGCCGCTGCCCGGCGCGCTGCCTGAGCTCGGCCTCGAAACCGCGTCCCATGAACGGCCGCAGCACCTGCAGCGTAGGTTCGTACAGGAGCACGGCCACGGCGTCCACATCCAGGTCCTGCACCAGCTGCACCATGAAGATGTCGAGCACCAGGCGCATGTCCACCGAGTTGTTGATGGCCATGTCGATCCGCCGCAGGGACTGCAGGTGCGCGAGGCGGCGCCTGAGCTCCTCGTTCAGGTTGCGGATCTTGTCGAGGGTCTCCACCTTCTCGCGGCTCTCGCGGAAGTTCAGCAGGAACGCGCGGATGTTCGGGTCGTGCAGGAGGTTCGTGAGGGACCCCTCCAGCAGCGCGTAGTTGCCGTCCGGTCGCTGATGGCGGAAACGCACGTACTCAGTGGCGCCCGCGCGAGCCTCGATCAGGTCGAGGGCCTCCTCCAGCGCGTCGCGGTCGTTCGGGTGCAGCTGCGCGAGACCGTCGGTGTCGGCGCGCTCGCCCGGTCTCAGGCCTAGCAGCTTGGCGGCGGCGCCGCCCATGCGGATGAGCCGCCGGTTGCGGCCCACCAGCACCACGCCCTCCTGGCTGCGTTCGAAGAGGGTGCGAAAGTACGCCTCGTTCACGCGCAGCTCCTTCGTGTTCTGCACGCGCTCGTTCACTTCGCGCGCCTGCACCACGAGGCCCTTCACCTCGGAATCGTCCGACATGTCCGTGGCCACCAGCTCGAACCAGCGCCACGTGCCCAGGTAACGGAAGCGGCAGATGATGGTCACGCTGCGCGACTGCGCCGCCGGCCGGTTCCCCGCGCCGCGCAGTGGGCCGAGCGCGGCCATGGCCGCGTCGCGGTCGCGGGGGTGCATGGCGCGCCACAGGTCGCCCTCGGTCACGTCGTGGCGGTCGAGCCCCCACGACGACGCGCTGGGCGACGCGTAACTGATGTGCCCATGCTCGTCCAGCACGATGAAAACGTCCCGCGAGCTCTCCAGCACCGCGGCGGCGCGGCGCTCATCGCGGGTAGCGACCGCGCCGTTCACGGCATCGTCCGAGGCCACGCGGCACAGGAGCACGGTGCGGCCGTCGTCCAGACGGAACGCGCTCACGTTGGCGGTCACGTTGGGGTTCACGTTAGCGGTCGAGCTACCGGCCAGGTTGCCGCCCACGGGGCGCTGCAGGTTCATCTCCAGCTCGAGCGGCCCGTTACGGTCGGGCGCTAGTAGTAGCGCCAGCAGCGGGGCACCCACGGGACTGAGCCGGCTGAGCGGCATGCCGTGCAGGGCTCCGGAACGCACGCCGAAGAGCTCCTCGGCGGCGCGGTTAGCGGCTATGACCTGGTCTTTGGGGTCGAGGACGAGTAGGGCGTCGGCGACGCGGTCGAAGACCTCGCCCAGCAACAACACTCCCAAATCGGCGGATGCCGATGAGGAGTTTTCTGTGGTTGCTGAACGAACGTACGTCACTGGTGCGCTTGCCCTCCCATGGAACGAGCGGAAGCCTGACGGTCAGTAGTGGCGCGAGCTCGCACACCGTCCGAGCCCAAGGATAGGTCGCCGGGCCCCGCTAAGGCTGATGAAGATACCACTCGTAAAGCGCGCTCTCGGTAGGCCAGCTCTTCAGGGAACCTTCAGGTAGTAACGGCACATAAGCACGGCGGCACCGCCGCCAGGAGCCCGCCGTGTTGGGGCCCCTGGCGGAGGCGCGTTCCGCCGCGCGGGGTCCCTAATCGAGGGCAGCTCCCTGCGCGGGCGGCTCCGGCCGGTGATGGTCGAGCATGGCCTGAATGCCGTCCAGGCGGCTGGCTACCAGCTGCGCCACGTCGAGGACCTCTGGGCCGCCTTCCTTCTCCGCGCTGTCGGTGCTGCCGAGCATGACCTTGCAGAATGGGCAGCCGGTAGCTATGACCTCTGCGCCGGTCTCGACGGCCTCCAGGTAGCGGTTCTCCGACACGCGCTGGTCGCCCTCTTCCTCTTCTTTCCAGAACTGGGCGCCGCCCGCCCCGCAGCAGAACGAGTTGTTGCGGTTGCGGGGCATCTCGACCACGGTGGCGTTGCCGCTGGTGAGCGCGTTGCGGGGCGCGTCGTACTCGCCGTTGTGCCGGCCCAGGTAGCAGGGGTCGTGGTAGGTGATGGTCTTATCGAAATCGAACGGCGGCAGGCGTTTCTCGTCCATCAGCTGCTCGATGAGCTGCGTGTGGTGCATGACGGAGTACTCGCCGCCGAGCTGCGGGTAGTCGTTCACGAGCGCGTTGAAGCAGTGCGGGCAGGTGGTGAGGACCACCTTGGGTTTGCTGGCGTCGAGCTTCTCGTCCAGCAGCGCTGCGTTCAAGGTCTCCACGTTCTCGGTGGCCAGCTGGTAGTAGAGGTACTCGTTGCCGGCGCGGCGGGCGGGGTCGCCGGTGCACTTCTCGCCCTTACCGAGCACGGCGTAGTTGACCTTGGCGTGGTCGAGGATCCTGGCCATGGCCTGCGTGGTCTTCTGCGCGGCGGGGTCGTACGAGCCGGCGCAACCGACGAAGAAGAGCACCTCGAAGTCGGGGTTCTGCTCCACCGTGGGCACGTCCAGCCCTTCGGCCCACTCCATGCGCTTGTCGGCGGCGAGGCCCCACGGGTTGCCGGTGCGCTCCATGCCACGGAAGGCGGTCTGCAGCTCGGCGGGGAACTCGCCCTGCATCATGACCAGGTCGCGGCGCATGTCCACGATGTCGATCATCTGCTCGCAACCAACGGGGCACACTTCCATGCAGGCGCCGCAGGTGGTGCACGCCCACACGGCTTCGGGCGAGAGCGCGAACTCGATGAGCGGTCGCGGGCTCTCCTCGCCCGCCGCGAACGTGTCCACTATGTTGTTGAGCTCGTAGCGCTTGTTGACCTCGAGCGCGGCGGGGCTCAGCGCCTTGCCGGTGCTGTTGGCGGGGCACACGTTGGCGCAGCGGTTGCACTGGATGCAGGCGTACGCGTCAAGGATCTGCGGGAAGCGCAGGTGCTCCAGCTTGGCGGCGCCGAACTGCTCGGCGTCCTCGTCCTCAAGGTCCACGGGTTCGAGTACGCCTAAGGGCACGGGGGCGAGGTCCTGCGTGCGGCGCTCGAACGCGAAGTTGACGGGCGCCGCGAAGAGGTGCAGGTGCTTGGAGCGCGGGAAGTACGGCAGGAACGCGAGGATGAGGCCGAGGGCCAGCCACCAGAAGATGTGCCAGCCGATCATGCGGTTGTCGCCGAAGCCGACGGCGTTGGCTATGGCGCTGGAGAACGGTTGCCAAGCGTCGGCGTGACCGGTGCCGGCCAGCATGAAGCTCTCGGCCAACAGGCGCGAACCCACGTGGATGAGGATGAAGAAGCCGACTATGAGGCTGTCGCGCTTCACGGAGCCTTGCTTCACGTCCTCGTGCATCTGCGTGCGCGGGCCCCACTCCATGGTCTTGGGTTTGACGAGGAAGCGGCGGATGAGGAAGTACACGACGCCTAGGAGTATGAGGAACGTCAGCACGTCGGCCCCGAGGCGGTAGACGTTGCCGAGCATGCCGAAGTTCATGGCCGCCAGCCAGGAGCGTGGCAGCAGGCCCACGAGGGCGTCGAACACGTTGACG
>JBBAFX010000162.1:0-5217 GCA_041655195.1 Trueperaceae bacterium | reverse complement strand
CAGGGACTTCGGCAGGTCGCCGAGCGCGTCCAACGTGTGGCCACCGCTGCTCGCCCTATGGATCAGGTCCGTAACCAGCTCCTGCAGGTAGAACGGGTTGCCGCCGGACCGCTCGACGATCGGGGTCACAAGCGTCGCCCCAACAGCCGCCAGACCCGCGTTAGCGAGGCGAGCCGTGACCACTTCGGCTGCGGCGCCCGGGTCGAGCGGCGTCAGCTCCAACGTGGTTGCCATCTCTAGGGTGCCTGGCGCGGCCGCTGCGACAGCTTCGGCTGGCCTGGTGGTTGTCAGTACCAGCACGGGCAGCGCTTCAGCTGCTGGCGCGAGCGCCTGCAGTAACTCCTCGGACGCCGGGTCCAGCCAGTGCAGGTCCTCCAACACCAGTACGAGGGTCGCGCCGTCCTCAGCGGTCCGCCTAGCCACGGTCCGGAACAGGTTGAGAAGCAGCGTGCGCCGCGCTGCGTTACGCGCCTCGGCGTCCTCGCCCGCCGGGTCGTGGCCGGTCTCCAGAGGCAGATCCAATACCGGCGTCAGCAACGGTGCCTGACTCACAAGGGCGTCGTCCAACTGGCGCAGCGCGCTGTGAACGGCGGGCATGCGCTCGTGGACTGGGCCGGCTTCACCGACGTTCAGTAGCTGGTAGAACACGCTCTTCCAGAGCCGGTAGGGCGCGGTGCGTCCGAAGGCCTGACAGGCGCCGCGGACTACGCGGAGCCTGGGAGCACTGCCCATAAGCGCGTGCTTCAGCAGTTCCGACTTGCCCATCCCCGCCTCGGCCACCAACTGCACGATCCGGCCTTCACCGCTTGCAGCGGCTTCGACGTTCCCTCGCAGAAACGCGAGTTCCTGTGCTCTTCCGACTAACACGCCTGGGCTTGAGCCCACTTCTGTTGGGCTCAAGCCGTCACTTCCAGCCTCTTCTCTCCCTACCAGCTCGAACGCCCTAACGGGCTGCGCGCGACCCTTGATGGCCTGCGGCGGCAGCTCGGAAAGGCTGAAACCGTTCCCGAGCGCGGCCGCGAACTCCTCGCTCGCGTAGATGCGGCCGTGCGGCGCCCGGCTCATCATGCGGGCGGCCATGTTGGTGCCTTCACCTAGGGCGCCGTAGGTGCGGCGCGTTTCCGAACCGTACGCCCCGGTGCGCGCGGTGCCGTGACCGACGCCGATGGCCACGTGCGTGAGGGACCCGAGCTGGCTCAAGGCTTCGCGCAGCTCGAGCGCTGCGGCGGCGCAGCGCTGCACGTCGTCCTCATGTGAGACGGGCGCGCCGAACGCCATGTAAAGGTAATTGCCTTTGTCGCCGCTAGTGACCTGCAGGACGTTGCCCCCGTAATCGGTGGCCACCGTCTGGGCGGCGCGGACGACCGCGTCGAACGCTGCGGGGGCCCCCTCGTCGCCTTCCACGTCTATGCCTCCGAAGCTGAGGAACAGCGCCGCCACCGGCCGGAGTTCGGTCAGGAAATCGCGCAGTCCGGAGGCCAGCCGCCGTCGCACGACGGGCAACAGCCAGTGCGAGGGCGGGGCGGGCGGCGCGGGCGGCGCGGCCGTCGGGGTTACTGGGGTTACCGGTTGCGTGGCAGTGTTTCGAGGAGTCGGGAGCGGCGAGACGCCTTCGGTGCCACCATCCGCAACGACCACCGCCGTGAGCTCGGCCGTCCCCTCCAACGCTGCCGCCACCCGCGCACTCACGACCACCTGTCCCTCCCCCACGGTGCCCTCCAGTGCCTCGATCTGCGCCACGGGTCCACCGGCGATCACGTCGATCAGCTGAACGGAGGGGTCGCCCACCACGAAACGTCGCACACTGCCAGCGGTGACGGCCACCTTGAGCGCCAGCGAGATGCTCTCCCCCTTGCCGGCCCCTACCAGGGCGAGGTCACCGAAGGGCGTCATCGCCTGTTGCATGGCTAAACCGCACGCCACCGCCAAGCGCCCGTCGTCGGCGGCGAACCAGCAGGTGATGGCGTCGCCCGCGAAGCCAATGACGGACCCGGCGCGCCTCTGAACCTCCACGTTTAGGGCCTCGTACAGGCGGTTCAGGTAAACGGGTACTTCCTCCGCGCCGCGCCGCGGACCGTACAGCTCCGCTAAGCGCGTGGTCAGGCCCGTGAACCCCACCACGTCGGCGAACAGCACGGAGCCGCGCCCGCGCTCCGGGACCACCTTGCCGCCGCTCAGCTGCCTCAACCTGTCCTGCGGCAAGTAAGCGCTGAACGCGTTCGCTACCTCGCTGCGTTGCATTGCTACCCTCGACCCTCGCTGGTTGCTGAATGCTAGCACCAGGCACCATTAGCGCGGCTCGAGCTAGCGCCGCCTCGGGTTCAGCGTTCCGCTAGCCGGCGTTACCCACCTTGGCCTGGTCGGAACTTGCTTCTAGCAAGGCTGCCAACGCGTTCACCATCAGAGAGTTGATGCTGGTTCGTTGGCACTCAGCCAACTGCGCTAAGCGACGGTGGACCTGCGGCTCCATGCGGACCATGACCTTGCCCGAGTACGGCTTGTCTGGGTCCTGCCCAAGTTCCTCACACCACGCAAGGTACTCATCGACCGAGTCATGGAAGGCTTCTGTAACAGCTGTAACCGTTGGCCCCTCGAAGTGGATTACGTCTCGCAACCCTAGGACTGTTCCCGTTAGGACTCCCGCTTCGACATCGATCTCGACGACGCCTGTGTAGCCCTTATAAGTGTGGAGTTTAGTCATCGATAGCCTCCAAGAACTCCTGCAGCCTAGTGACCAGCGACCTTCGGAGGTGGCTTTCAGGAAGTGGCCTGTGGACCAGCAACCGAACTCCGTTAGGCCCAGTTATCCGGTAGCGGGACCCACGTACCGGTTCGACCGAGCAACCGGGCGCCGTGAGCAACGAAACCACCTCGCGCCACCGTATGTTGGAAAGCGGTGGGCGAGCTAGGACTCGCTCTAGCACGCCCAACAACGCTCGCACCCGCCCTACCCAGCAGCCATAGCCCGGCCGGCCAACCAACCGGTGGTCCACGCGCTCTGGAAGTTGAAGCCGCCGGTTATGCCGTCGATGTCGAGGATCTCGCCGGCCAGGTACAGGCCTGGGCGCACACGGCTTTCCATGGTGGTGAAGTCCACTTCCTTCAAGCGCACCCCGCCGCAGGTAACGAACTCCTCCTTGAACACGCCCTTGCCGGTTATCTCGTAACGGCCCGCGTGTACCTCCTGGGTTAGGGCAGCGACGAGCGCCTTGCTGGCGTCCGCCCAACGCGTGCCCTCCACCGCACCCGCATGCAGGGCTAGCGAACGCCACAGCCGCTGCGGTAGTTCGAACGGTCCCGAAGCCAGCACGTTCTTGCGCGCATCGAGTTCCTTGGCTTGCCGCAGCCTCTCGCGCACCTGCTCCTCGTTCAGGTCAGGGCGCCAGTTCAGGCTCATGACCGCCTGGTAACCCCTGTCGTGCAAGAGCCGCGCGTCCCATGCCGAGGCCCGCAGCACCGCCGGGCCGGAGAGACCCCAGTGGGTCACCAACAGCGGGCCGTCATGCGCCTCCTTCGAGCCTTCCACACGCACGCGGGCGTGCTGCACGGACACGCCGGCCAACTCCTTCAAACGCGCGTCGTCCACGTTGAACGTGAACAGCGACGGCACCGGCGGTTCGATGGCGTGACCCAGTTCCTCAGCCCAGCGGAAGCCGGCCGGGGCGCCGCCCGTGGCCAGCAGCACGCGGTCGGCAGAAAGAACCGTGCCGTCCCTCAAGTGAACCAAGAACCGTGCGTCACCACCGTCCGCGACGGCCTCTACCCTTACCACCGGCGCCCGCGTTCGCAGCTCCACTCCGGCAGCCCGCGCTGCACCCACCAGGCAATCGATGATGGTGCCGGAGTCGTCGGTGGTGGGGAACATGCGGCCGTCGGCCTCTGTCTTCAGCGCCACACCCCGGCGCTGGAACCACTCGACCGTCTGGCGAGGCCCGAACTTGGTGAACGGTCCGCGCAGCGCTCGGCCACCACGCGGGTAGTGGCGCACGAGATGCGCCGGGTCGGGCTGGTCGTGAGTCACGTTGCAGCGCCCGCCGCCTGAGATGCGCACCTTGGAGAGCGGCTGACCGGCGCCCTCCAGGATGGTCACCTGCGCGGTCCGGTTGCTCTCCTTGCAGGCGATGGCCGCGAAGAAGCCCGCGGCGCCACCACCGACGACCACCACGCGGGTGGCCGGGGTGTCGTCGCTACCGAGCGGCGGGGAGCTTGAGACAGGCTTCATGGCGCCATGCTATCCAGAGGGCGCCGAGAACCAGGCCGGACGCCTGGCCCGGAGACTAGCTGACCAGCGGCACGTCACGTCCGTTAACCGCGTGCACTACAATGTTCCTAGCGGTCCGCTCACAATTGGGTGACGGTGCGCTCATTCCATTTGGGAGAGTGTTCCTCATGAAGCAGTACCTCGCTGAGTTCCTCGGCACTTTCTGGCTCGTTTTCGGTGGGGTAGGCAGCGCGATGCTGGCCGCAGGCGTTCCCGACGTGGGCATAGGTTACTTAGGGGTTGCGCTAGCGTTCGGCCTCACCGTGGTAACCGCCGCGTACGCCATGGCGCACATCTCGGGCGCGCACTTCAACCCGGCCGTGTCGGTGGGGCTCTGGGTTGCTGGCCGGCTACCGACCGCTAAGCTGCTGCCCTACGTGGTGTCGCAGGTACTGGGCGCCGTGGCCGCCTCCGGCGTGCTCTACCTGGTAGCCAGCGGCGCGGCCGGTTTCGACGCCTCGCAGGGCTTCGCCTCTAACGGTTTCGGCGCGCTCTCGCCGCACGGCTACTCCATGACGGCTGGCCTCATCATCGAGGTGGTGCTCACCGCGTTCTTCGTAATCGTCATCCTGGGTGTAACGGGTAAAGGCGCCCCGGCGGGCTTCGCGGCGCTTGCCATCGGCCTGGCGCTCACGCTCATCCACCTGATCAGCATCCCCGTCACGAACACGTCCGTGAACCCCGCGCGCAGCACGGGCCCGGCGCTCATCGCGGGCGGCGCGTACCTCGGTCAGCTCTGGTTCTTCTGGCTGGCGCCCCTCGTGGGCGGCGTGCTGGGCGCGGTCGTCCACCGTGCACTAGACGACAACAAGAGCACCGCTAACTGAGCGGACGCCGGCACTAACCGGAGTGGCCGACGCCTTGTATAAGCATAAGGCCAAGGACATGTCGGCCACTCCTCACTCGCTCAGAGGACCAGCGGCGTATGCTGCATAATCTTGCACCTACCTAAACTC
>JBBAFX010000161.1:0-5253 GCA_041655195.1 Trueperaceae bacterium | reverse complement strand
CCGAATCCATCCCTCGCGGAGCTCGTTCCGACGTTCGTCTTCGACCCAACCAAGCGGACCTGGGCCACGACAGCTTCCAACCCTCTGGAACGCACCCTCGCCAAAGTCGGACGTCTGGCGCTCCGGCGTGATCTCCGCGAGAGGGTCAGCCAGGAATGGGACATCCCCGAGAAGGCACCCGGCGCTCTCATGGTAATGCACCATACCGCGAAGAAGGAGTCGTGGCGCGCAGCATTGGCTGCCCAAGCTTTGAAGGGCCCCGGACGCCCAGAAATCTTGCTGCTAGACGCCACGGAGGCGGCTCGACGTACGAACTACGCTGCCGTTGATCGGATTCCCGATTTTCTATCGATTGCACAAGAAAGTAGTCTTTCCGATACAGGTGCCGTGGTCGTGACCGACGACCCCAAGACCTTCTTCATCTTGCGGGCGCAGCTTCGTAATACCGTGAGCACGCTTAAGACGCGGGTGTGGGCCGCCGAATCTGAAGAAGTACTGCTCTCGGCTCACCCGGTCGCTATCGACTGGCAACCCGCTCAGCGTAGCAACTCCAACTTCAGCGTGAGCATCGTTGACCGCGACGCATCTCAGCTTGCGCTGGCATTCCAACGTCTGACCGCGTCGGCAGGCAAAGATGAGAGTCCGGCCTATCAAGCACTTCTTGAAGCCTGCATGTACGTTCTGCGGCTGTCAAACATGCCGGCGGGATACACCGACCTGACAGCGGCTTCGGCGGAGACCGGCGGAGGCGACTACTGCAGCCAGCAGAACGCCTGGACGCCCGTGAAGCTCCGGCTGGCCTCGGCGCTCGACTCCGGCACGTTGAACTCGGTACGCAACGCCGTTGAACGCGCCATCGAGCGTGCTGAGAAGCTCCTCGACGACTGGAATGACGCTACGCCAATGGCGTCCCGCATGCTCTCGGAAGTCCGCAAGCACGCCGTTGCTGGCCGGCAAGGCATCTCCCTGGTGCTGCCGAGCAACCGGTACGTGCGAATGGCGCATCGCTTCTTGCAGCGCAAGCTGGGCGCGGATTGGGCCGCCGCTGAAGGTCGTATCGATTGGCACACGCTCTCTGCCGTGGGTAAGACGCTCACGGGCGACCGCAAAGGCAAGCACTTCACCTTCATCGGAATCAACCCCGACGTGCTCCGCATCCTGTTGACGCATCCGGAAGTGCCGCACGGCACCGTGGCGCTGGTGGCCTATCGTCAGGCCGAGTCCACGCTCACAACGCTCATCAGCATGAAGGAGGTGGATGCGTTCAAGGCCTACCGCGGTCGCATCGGTCTGCTGGCCCAGGAACTGGAGCGGCGTCTAGCGGAGGTGCCGAACCCACTGGTCATCAACAAGCTGCGTGAGATGCCCCTCACGTTTAAGTTCGACGACAACGGTCACAACGGCCAGAGCGGCGAGCAGGCGTACTACAAGTTCGAGCTTGAAGGTGGTGGCCGGGCATATGCTTCTGGCTGGGTCTATCGCCACGTACCCGATGAAGACCCTCCGTTTCGCCGCGCGGCCGCAAGCGCTATCCAGCCTGATGACTTCATCTTCGACATGAGCGACGAGCTGCGCGCCAAGCTGGAGTCGTCACTGCAGCTGAACGGCGAGGGCGTGAGCTCCGTGGTGGACCCGGTGCGCATGTTGCTCAAGCTTTACCACGACGATGTTCAGCGGCGCTGCGCGCTGATGTTCAAGTCCACCAAGCGGTCAGCACTGGCTCGCGAGATTCACGCCAAGATGGTTGAACTGGACCCGAAGGCCGCGGACTGCCGGCCGGGTCGTGTGTACTACTGGCTGGCCCTACAAGCGAAGGACGACACACGGCCCCACGCCTCCAAGGACTCCAAGTACTTCAAGGTCTTCTGCAAGGCCTTGGGTATCAGCGAGGAGGCTGCAGAGCAGCACTGGGGCTTCGTGCGCAATGCGCGGCGTCTGAACCAGTACCTGGGACGGGAGCTGGTCGCCCGGTACGCCGAGATTCTGTTCCAGCCCGAGAGCGCCGCGACTTACCGGAAGGTGTCCGAAGACGTCATACGGCAACTGCAGCAGGAGGCGTTGCGCTGCGTCTATCGAGTCGAACAGGTTGTGCCGCCACTTGCGCGCGAGACAACGATCACAAAGGGAGAGACACGTGCCCATTCTCAGTAAGAATCCCCGCAACATCCATCCGGCCTACAAAGAGGCGGTTGTCGACAGCCTGCTCAACGGACTGTCTGCGCGACTCGCCGGCCGAGGCGACTTTTACAAGGTCATTTACGGGGCCAAACCGAGCGCCGCGTTGATGTCGGAGTTCATCGTGCCGATGCCGCCAGAGGAGCGCGGCGGCGACGAGGAGGCGGATCCCATCCGCATCAGCGCGCACGGCATGGACTTCCAGATTCGCTCGGCTGCTGTGAGCACCACGCTGGGTGTGTCGCTAACTGGCGCCGTATACGTCCGCATTTTGCCGACCGAGGACGAAGTGAAGCCCGGCGGACGACTGGAGGCAACGTTCCCCCTGACGCGGGAGGCCCGCGCCGATATTCGGAGCAAGGTCAAGGACGCACTAGGCAAGCTCGTTGCCGCACTGCCAGGCGGCAAGACGCACCCGGAGTGGGCCGCGAAGAGCTACGACGCTCGCAAGGCCGTCTACGAGTCGATGGGCCTGCCGTTCGACAACCGACTGGACCGTGCACCAGCAGAGGAAGATGGCGAAGCCGAGGGCACCGAAGGTGAGAATGGCGAAGGCGGCGAGGAAGGCGAGGCTCGGCCAGTTCAAGAGGTCGCCGCCGGCCTGACCACTCCTGACGGCCTGGCTGACGACATTCCTCCCCCGCCGAAGTGGTTCCGGCTCGAGCTCGCCCTGCCCTCCTTCGAGTTCACCCCGGGAACAGCCGAGGCCGATGCGAAGAAGGCGACCGATGCCCTGAATGAAGCCATCGCCAAGCAGCTCGGCGACTGGGCCGCCAGCTCCGACCCCGAAGCAGGTGGCAAGTTGTGGGGATACCGGCGCACACGAGTGCGGCCGTCTGACGTGCGTGGCTGGAAGGGCTTCCTGGAACGGGTGCGCGCCTCGGGCCTGGCGGTCATCGTGCCCCAGATTGAACTGCGTTGGGTTGTCCAAGCGGTGCCGGACCCGGTCGATACGACTCGCATGACCGTCCACGTGGCGCTGGAAAACTGGACCGCTCCGCTCACGAAGGCGAACTTCAAGGAGCTGGAACCCTCACTCTTCCATGTCTCGGTGACCACTGCGGTGCCGGCGGCCGACCACCAGTTCCTACGCCTGGACCGCGTCAAGCCGTCCTACCGGTACAACCAGTACCTCAAGTACCCGGCGCTGGGGTTCAATGGCGGTATCACTCTGACGGTCGACGGCGCGCTGCACCGCCTGACCACGACGTGGGCCCCGCGCTACGTGCTGCCTCGCATCATTCCAACCGATGGCGCCGTTGAGCGAAACATCGAGAAGCTGTCGCAACCCGACTGCCTAGCCGACCTGAGGCCACTCATCACGGCCTACGAACAATGGCTGACCAAGGTCGAGAAGCATCCGGTGGACCGGGGCCTGGACGGGCCGAATGCCGCCGAGCAACTGGCGGCCGAGAAGGAAAAACTGCACCTGGACGTCGCCGCCTGGCGCCGTGAGCTGGGCGCTATCCGCTGCGGCTTGGATATCCTCGAGAAGTCCCGCGCAAGCTGGAGCGGGCCTGGCGTGCAGAAGTCGCCGCTCGGCATTCCGTTCGAAGCCTGGGTCTCGATGAACACCGCGATGGCCAAAGTGGCGAAGTCGAAGGGCTATGACGAGTGGCGCCTGTTCCAGCTCGCCTTCATCCTGGCGTCCATTCCGGCTTTCGCGACGCGCATTCCAGAGTTCCACAGCTACTACACGCCCGAGGTTGCAAAGCACGCCAATGCCGTGACGCTGCTGTACTTCTCCACCGGCGGCGGCAAGTCCGAGGCGTTCTTGGGCCTGTTGGCCTTCGTTCTCTTTCTCGACCGCCTGCGGGCCAAGCACCGAGGTGTCTCGGCCCTTATGCGCTACCCCTTGCGCCTGCTCACCTTGCAACAAGCGCGCCGCACCTTCGCGACGATGGGTGCGGCCGAGGAAGTCCGACACGCGCGCGGGCATCCCGGCGAGCCGTTCTCGCTCGGATTCTGGGTGGGCGGCAGCAACACTCCAAACTGGCATTCCGAGGACGGCTACACAGAAGTCCCCAGCGATGATGAACTCGCCCCGAGTGCGGAGGCCAAGCACAAGGACGTCCAGCCCTACAAGAGCGCCCGTGAGCGCTGGCTGAAGCTGTCCTCGTGCCCGTTCTGTGGCAACAGGGACGGGAGCCTCTTAGCGCTGCGCCGTCAATCGGGTACCGGTGCAAACGCGATGGGGCACTACTGCACGGCCCCGAAGGACAAGTGCTCCTGGAACGCCCGGTTCGCCAAGCCCACGCCGCTACCCTTCTACATCGTCGACGAGGACATCTACGACTTGGCTCCGTCCGTCCTCCTGGGCACGGTCGACAAGCTCGCTGCCATTGGCCAGTCGCAGGGCACCATTCGCAAGTTCTTCGGGATGTTCGGCTTTGCGCCGCTTGTCGAGACCGGCAGCGAGCGCCTGTACGTGCCGATGAAACCCAAGGACTGGGATGGTCACCCTGGCACCAGCACGCGCGCCCTGTTCCCCTCTTTCGCCGCAGGCGAAAAGAAGTTCTTCGACCCGTTTCCGGCCCTGCTGATTCAGGACGAGGCCCACCTGCTGGACGAGTCCCTGGGGACGTTCTCGGGTCTGTTCGAATCAGCGCTGGAGGCAGCGCTCGACCAACTCTCGCCGCTGCTGAAGGGTCATCTCTCATACGAGCCCGAGTCCACGGTCCGTCGAAAAATCAAGGTCATTGCCGCGTCGGCCACGGTCAGCGAGCCGCAGCGCCAGATGCGCAACCTCTACCAGCGCGATAACACGGTCCAGTTCCCTTATCCGGGTCCCACGCTCTACGACTCGTTCTACGCGACGCCCCTCCAGCCAGACGCTACATCTGACGACACCGAGCGCGCGGCCCTTCCTGCAGGCGACGTGGAGCTGCGCAGCCACTGGGCGCGCGTCTACGCCTCGGTCCTGACCAATGGGCACCGCCATACCGTGGCCATGGCCTCGGTGCTCGGCCACTACCACGTGATGCTCACCGGCCTGTACGAGCGCCTGCGCAGCGAGGACCCGACCAAGGAGAAGGCCGCCCGCGACGAGCTGATTCGGTGGGTGTCTCCCGGCCCGCT
>JBBAFX010000160.1:0-5255 GCA_041655195.1 Trueperaceae bacterium | reverse complement strand
CGACGTGCAGCAGTGGAGCCAGGTCATCGTGCTGGCGGCACTGGCGGGCGTCTACTTCGTGAGCCTCTCGGCCATCCCGGTGCCCACGCAGCAGTTCAGGGACGTGATGGGCGCCATGAACATCGCTTTCGTCAGCTTCATCGTGGCGGGCGTGGCGCTGCGCATGGCGTACCCCAGCGTGTCGTACGAGGGCGGCAGTTACTGGCTACTGCAGACGCAGCCTGTCAGGCCGCGCGAACTGGTGCTGGCTAAGTTCCTCTTCGTGTTGCCGCTGATGGTAATCCTGGCTGTGGGCTTGGGTGTAGCGGCGGGGCGTGTGCTGGACCTGAGCCCCACGTTGGCGTTCGGTGCGCCGCTGGCCGCCGGCTTCAGCGCGCTGGGGCTGACCGGGTTGGCCGTGGGCATGGGCGCCGCGCACCCGCGCTTCAAGTATACGAACCCTAACGAGCTGGCCATGACGCCGGGCGCGCTGGCGTTCATGGGCTTGGCGCTTGTTTACGCCACCGTGGTCACGCTGATCCTCGCGCGGCCGGCGTGGACGGCGCTGCGGCAGCCGTCCGTGACCGCTTACTGGAGTAGCGCCGAGGGGCTCCTGGTGCTAGCCGCCCTGGCCGGCCTGACGCTGGTGGCAGCCGTGGTGCCGCTCTGGCACGGCGCCCGCCACCTGGCACGTCACGAGGAGTGAGGCGCACCGACGTGCCCGGGCCGCTAGGACGCTAAGTCAGGCCTTCTTCACCACGCTCGATTTCAGGCGCATGCGACCGAAGCCGTCCACGCGGCAGTCGATGTCGTGGCCGTCGATGGGTTCGACCAGTTTGATGTTAGTAACCTTGGTACCCGCCTTGATCGCCTGGGCAGCGCCCTTCACCTTGAGGTCGCGCATGACTATCACCGCGTCACCGTCGGCCAGCACGTTGCCGACCGCGTCCCGGACCGCATCGTCCTGAGCTGCGTCAGGCGCGCTCGCTTCCGCTGGGTTCCACTCGTGGGCGCACATGGCGCAGGCCATGAGGGGCGGGATCTCGTAAGTGTGCTCGCTGCCGCACTCGGGGCAGACAGGCGTTTGTTCAACGGTTTCGCTCATGGCTCGATGCTAGCCCGTGTCAGCGCAGGTCGGCCAGGTCGGTGAGCGCGTAGACGCGTTCGTGGCGGACGCTACCGTCGGTGGCCACGGTGTAGTTGCGGAGTAGGCCCTCCAGTGTGAAGCCGCAACGTTCGGCCACGGCGGCGCTGGCCAGGTTGCCGTCGTCGCAGCGGATGTCGACGCGTTTGGCGCCTAGCTCCTCGAACGCTACGCGCGTGAGGGACCGCACCGCCTCGCTGACGTAACCTCTGCCGGCGCGGTCCGTGCGGACCCAGTAGCCGATCTCGAAGCGCGGCACGGACCACTTGATGCGGTGAAGGCCGGTGGAGCCCACGAAGCGGCCACCTTTCTCGAACATGTGGAAGCGGAAGTCGGCTTTGGTCACGAAGGCGGCGATGGCGCCGCGCACGCTCTGCTCGGCGCCGGCAGCGTCGTACGCGTCGGTCGCCCAGGGCATCCAGGGCTTCAGCTCGGTAAGCGAGTCCCGCACGGCCTCGGTCAATGCGGCCACGTGCTCCAGCGCTGGTGCGCGTAACTCCAGCCTCTCGGTGACTATCAGTTCCGGGACGTCGGGTAGTGCGCTCACGGGCTCCTCCTGGCTCTCATACCTGAGCCTGGATGATAGCCCCTGCCGCTGCACATGAGTACGCTCCGCGCGGGCTCTCTACGGTAACCTCTCACGCAACACTCACGAATGGCGTAAACTCTCCGCAACTCCGCAACTGCGGTCGCAATCCACGGGCTGGTACGCACGGCTCGGCGACCTTCCGGGAGCAGCGCAGCCTGGGCCCCAGAGGGGCGTGCCGGTGGCGCGCAAGTCGCAGCTTCGAGGAGGACGAACACATGGAAACCTGGCTACCTATCGTCATTCAACTGGTCTCCGGCCTTATCGGTGGCAACCTGGCGGGCGCTGGCCTCAAGGGCAAGTCGCTGGGCTCCACCGGCAACAGCATCGCCGGCGCGCTCGGCGGCCTAGGCCTCGGGCAGTTGCTGCCAATGCTGGGCTTAGGCGACGGCGCCTCGGCCACCGACATGAGCTCCATCCTCACCTCCGTCCTCGGGGGCGGCGGTGGTGGCGCCATCCTCACGGCCATCGCTGGCGCGCTCTTCAAAGGCAACAAGGCCTAAGTAACCGCCCCGACCCGAACAGCTAGACCACGAGGCCGCTCCGCAACTGGAGCGGCCTCGCTTAGTTCCAGCGTGCACGTGATGCCAGCGTGCCCATGACGCTTGCGTGCACCAGCCCGTAACGCCCGCGTAACAGCCCGCACCGAATACTGCTGCACGGACGAACCCCGTGGAGCCAAGCCCGGCAGACACACCGCGATCGCCATTCCACGACCCCACCACCATCCTCGCCATCGCCTTCATCCTCGAGATCCGCGAGGACGTGTTGGCCTGGACCGTGTACCAGGGCTCGGCGGGGCAACCGCCTGACCCGCTACCGGAGCCCGCCCACTACCTGCGGCAACCTGGCGCCGGGCCGGCGGAGCCCATCCCTGCACCCGTAGAGGTGCTGCTAAGGCGGGGCCGGAACGAGGCGGTGCTGGAGGTGGGCGCACACGGAGCAGAACTGCAGTTGAGAGACGTGCGTGCCTTCCTGTAGGTGGCCCTGCTAGCCATGCGCGAGGCGGGCCTGGAGGGCGCGCTTTACCCGGGCGAGATCTATTACCACTGGGTCGGTTACGTAATAAGAGGCTTCAGAAGCGCCGCGCCGGAGACGCAGGTGCTTATGTCCGACAGCGAGACGTGGTGGCCGGCGCTGGAGGATGGCTGGAGCGAGGCGCCAGCGGCAGCCCGCCGGCGGGTGGCGCAGGACGTGCTGTTGATGATCTTCACGCCGGGGACCGTGCGTGACTGGTTGGACGAGGCCGCCGCAGGCTTCCGGGTGGAGGAAGGCCCGCACTGCACCGTGCTGATGTCGTGCATGCTCAGGCTGGTTAGTGAGGAGTCGTTCGAGGCCGCCACTCAGCGGTTACCCTGTTTTTCACTGAACAGTTGCGCTCTGCCCGAAGAGCACGACTGAACTAGGCCTCACCGACGGCAGCAGGGCGGCCACTAGCGAGGGCGCCCGTTAGGTGCACGCTGTGACGCTTCTACGACGCTACGCAGAGGCGTTGTAGTCACGCACCTTCACGGAGTGTTGACAACGCTTGTTGCAAGCACGTATGTTCGTACAACAGAGCGTGTAAAAACCCTGTTAGTCGGCTCCTGGCGCGGAAAGCGCGGAGCCAGCAACGCCGCCTGACCTGAGTCGGCGGTAGGAGGAGGACTGGATGCGCCTGAAGAAGTGGTTCCTCATCGCACTGGCCGCGTTGGTGTTCACGTCGGCCAAAGCCCAGACGCTGACGTTCGTGTTGGACGCCCCCGAGAACCGCGCCGACGAGGCGCAAGCCATCGTCTCGCAGCTACGCGACATCGGCATAGACGCCTCCGTGCGCATCTGGCAATCGACGGTGCTGCGCGACGAGATGATCGCCGGCAACCGCACCGCCAGCCTCACCGACTGGGGCAGCGCCTACTTCGACGCGTTCGACCTGGCCATCCCCAAGCTGCGCACGGCCGACCGCGGTAACTACTCCGGCTACTCTTCCGCAGTAGTGGACGAGGCGTTCAACCTGGCTTCCACCAGCATCGACGACGCCACCCGCATAGCCGCCTACCGCACGGCGCAGGAGCAGCTCCTAGCGGACGTGCCCTGGGTGTTCGGCTACGTGCTTCAGAACATTGAGGCCGCCTCCGACTCCGTGCAGGGCTGGGGACCCGCCGCGGACAACTCCGAGAGCATGCACGACGTCTCCGTGGCCGGCTCCGACAGCATCGTTATAGGCATGCGCTCCGACGCTCTCGTTACCATGGACCCCGCTATGTACCGCGACCGCGAGACGGAGGCCGTGCTGCGTAACATCTTCGACGCGCTCACCTTCCCCACCCGCGAAGGCGTGGTGCAGCCACACCTGGCCACCGCCTGGCGCGTGATCGACGAGCTGACCTACGAGTTCGACCTGCGCGACGACGTTACGTTCCATAACGGCGCCGCCCTCACCGCCGACGACGTGGTGTTCACATTCGAGCGCATCCTCACCGAAGGCGCCATCGACGGCGCCACCAGCCCGCGCGCTGGCCTCCTCGGCCCCATCAGCCACGTGGAGAAGGTCGACGACTACACCGTCAGGTTCGTTTACAACAACACCTTCCCGCAGGAACTGGTGCTGCAGGCCCTCACGCACTTCCAGATCGTGCCCAAGGCGTACATCGAGGAAGTCGGCGTGACCGGCTTCATGGCGCACCCCATCGGCAGTGGACCGTTCGCGTTCGTGCGCGGCGCCCTCGACTCGCAGACCGTGCTCGAGCGTAACGACGCCTACTGGCGCGGCGCCCCCGCCCTCCAGACCGTGGTCTTCCGCATGATGCCCGAGCCCTCCACCCGCATAGCCGCCCTGCTCTCCGGCGAGGTGCAGATCATCCAGGCCCTGCCGCCCGACCTCGTGGACCGCATCGACGGCGTGCCCGGCGTGAGCGTGCACACGGCCCTCGGCACCCGCGCCGCCCAGATCGAGCTCAACAACACCGTGGCGCCCTTCGACAACCACCTCGTGCGCTTGGCGCTCAACTACGCGGTCGATTGGGACAGCATCCTCACCAACATCTACCAGGGCTACGCCGACCGCCTGGCCACAGCCTTCCTGCCCAGCGGCTTCGGCTACGCTGAAGACCTGGCTCCCTTCCCTTACGACCCGGAGCGCGCCAAGGAACTCCTCCAAGAAGCCGGTTACCGCACCAACTGAGCTGAACCGGTAGGCATGAGAAGCGCGTGGTGGCGCTCTGGGGAAGCGCCACCACGTCAGAGGCACCCGGGCAACCGCTGGCCACCACCACACGTTCTCGCTGACCGCCTAAGCGGCCGCCCTGCACGGGCTCTGGGTGATAAGAACAGATGCGCGTAAGCAAAGTACTAGAACGGGTCCTCTCCGCCATCCCTGTCGCCATCGGGGTGGCGGTTCTGGCGTTCATGTTCCTGCGTTTCCTGCCGGGCGACCCGGTAGAGATAATGCTGGGCGACACCGCCGTCACCCAGCAGCAGATCGACTCGCTACGCAGCCAGCTGCACCTCGACAAACCGCTCCTGGAACAGCTCTGGCTCTTCTTCGTGGGCCTCTTCCAGGGCGAC
>JBBAFX010000159.1:0-5265 GCA_041655195.1 Trueperaceae bacterium | reverse complement strand
CCGCCATGCTGCGGGTACACGACGTGGCCGAACACGTACAGGCCCTCAAGGTCTGGGGCGCCCTGCAGGGAACGGAGTACCACGCGTGACAGGGCACGGTTCACACGACCGCATAGTGCTAAGCGGTATGGAGTTCTTCGCCTACCACGGTGTTTACGACGAGGAGGGCACCCTGGGCGCGCGCTTCTCCGTGGACGTGGAGCTGGGCCTGCCCCTCACCACCACGGACAACATCCGCGCCACGGTGGACTACGGCCGCGTGTACAACCTGGTTAAGGAGGCCGTCACCGACACGCGCTTCAAGCTAATCGAGGCGCTGGCCGCCACCATCTGCGAACGGCTCCTGGCCGCGGAAGAGCTGGCGGTCGAAGCGGTGGTGCGGGTGCACAAACCGAACGCTCCGCTCCCCGGCATCGTGCGCGACGTGTTCGTGGAGGTCAGGCGTAGCCGCAGCTGAGCACGCCCCAGCCGCCGTGCCCGCTAGCGCGGCGCTACAGGCAGACGCGGCCGACCGGAGCCGGCTGGCCTACCTGGCCCTAGGCGCTAACCTGGGCGACCCAGCCAGCGGCCTGGCCGCAGCAGTAACCGAGCTCGCAGCGGTGGGGGAGGTGCTGGCTAAGTCCGCGCTCTTCCGCACCGCGCCTGTGGGCGGCCCGCCCGGTCAACCCGACTACCTCAACGCCGCCGTGCTACTGATGACGCACGAGGAGCACCCCGACCCCCGCACCCTCCTGAAGGAGCTCCTCGAGCTGGAGCGCCGCCTGGGCCGCGAACGGCGCGAGCGGTGGGGGCCACGCACCATAGACATCGACTTGCTCGACCTGGGCGGCCGCATGTTCGTCGCTCCGGCCAAAGGCGAGGGCCAGAGCGCACTGCCGACCCTGCCCGCCCTGCAGCTGCCCCACCCACGGCTGGCAGAACGCGCGTTCGTGCTGGCGCCCCTGCACGACCTGGCGCCCGAATGGCGCCACCCCACCCTGCGCAGGAGCGCCGCGGAGCTCCTGGAGCGTGTGGCTACTGATGACGTTACGCGCCTACCCGACCCCTGGTGACTCGCCTGAGTGCGTTAGGCGCCCAGAGCGGCAGCTGGTTCCGGCGGGGCCCGCCGGCCGGCACCAGGGCGGTACCGGGAAAGCGCTGGCAACGGGTACACTGAACGGCCGATGCGTCTGTTCGCTATCGCCGACCCTCACCTCTCAGCTGTCTCGCCCAAGCCGATGGATATCTTCGGCGCTGGGTGGGAGGGGCACCCCGAGCTGTTCTTTGAGCGCTGGCGAGAAACGGTCACGGACGACGACCTCGTGCTCGTACCGGGCGACATCTCCTGGGCCATGCGGCTCGAGGACGCGCTCGTAGACTTACGCGCCCTAGCGGAACTGCCCGGCGAGAAGGTGCTGCTACGCGGCAACCACGATTACTGGTGGCCATCGATAACGCGCCTGCGTGGCGCGCTGCCAAAGGGCATGCACGCGCTGCAGAACGACGCACTGATGGTCAGGGGCGTAGTGATAGCCGGCACGCGCGGCTGGATCTGCCCCGGCACCCACGGCTTCACCGATCAGGACGACAAGGTGTACAGGCGCGAGCTGGAGCGGCTCAGGCTCTCGCTCACGGCCGCTGAGCGCCTCGAAGGAGATTACCGAGTGGTCATGCTGCACTTCCCGCCAACCAACTCCCGGCTCGAGCCGAGCGGCTTCACGGAGCTCATCGCCGCCGCCAGCCCCGACGCCCTCGTGTTCGGCCACGTTCACGGCGAACAGGTCGGCATACTCCAGGAACTGGACGACATCGCCGTTCACTTCGTGGCCGCCGACGCTCTGGGCTTCGTGCCCAGACTGGTGCACGACTTCGGCGCGGGTGGGGGAGAGCAGTGAGCGGGCGAAGCAGCGACGCGGCCGCCGCGCAGGTACTGGTCGTGAACGCCGGCAGCTCCAGCCTGAAGATGAAGCTGCTACCGAGCGGGGAATCGGTGCTCATCGAGAGGCTCGGCGGTCCCACCAGCGTGCGCGCGTCGTTCGCGCTCGTCGACTCGCCACGGCTCGAACGCCACGACCACGCTTTCGATTTCGGTTTGCAGCTCCTGAACGCGCACCTGGGCCCCGTCACGCTGGCGGCCGTGGGGCACCGCGTTGTCCACGGCGGCACCCGCTTCGTGACGCCCACCCTGATAGACGAGCAGGTGGAGACCGCCATAGAGGAACTCTGCCCCCTGGCGCCCCTCCATAACCCTGGCAACCTGGCTGCCATAAGAGCCGCCCGAGCTGCCCTGCCGGACGTGCCCCACGTCGCCATCTTCGACACCGCCTTCCACGCCACCCTGCCCAGGCACGCCTACCTCTACGGCTTGCCTCTCGAGTACGCCGAGGATGGCGTCAGGCGTTACGGCTTCCACGGCACCAGCCACCAGTACGTGTCGCACAAGGCGGCGGAGCTGCTCGGCAGGCCGCTGGCGGAACTCAAGATGATCACCATGCACCTCGGCAACGGCGCTAGCGCCACCGCCATAGCTGGTGGCGAGTCGGTAGATACCAGCATGGGCTTCACGCCACTGGAGGGCCTGCTCATGGGCACCCGCACGGGCGATATCGACCCCGGTCTGCTCGTGCACCTGCTGCGGGGCGGCATGTCGCTGGACGCCCTCGACCAGCTCCTCAACCGCGGCGCTGGCCTGCGCGGCATGTCGGGCATATCCAACGACATGCGCGACGTGCGCCAGGCCGCTAACGCCGGCGAAGCGGGCGCGCAGGCCGCGCTTGAGCTCTTCGCTTACCGCGTGAAGAAGACCATCGGCGGTTACGCCGCGGCGCTCGGCGGTCTCGACGTGCTCGTCTTCACGGGCGGCATAGGCGAGAACGACGTGGCCGCGCGCGCCGAGTGCGTGGCGGGGCTCGAGTTCCTCGGCCTGCGCCTGGACGCCGCCCGCAACGCGCGTGGCGATGAAGTGATAAGCAGCTCAGACAGCGCCGTGACGGTGCTGGTGGTGAGAACCGATGAGGAGGGCCTCATCGCGGAACAGGCGCGAGCAGTGGCGAGCGCGCACGGGAGGACGCAAGCATGATCACGGTAGGACTCGACCTGGGCGGCACCAAGATCCTCGCCGCCGCGGTGAGGGACGGGCAGATCCTGGACTCGGTGCGGGTAGATACCCCGCAGACGGGTTTCGACGACGTGATAACGGCGTTGGTCGGCACCGCGGAGACGCTTAAGGCCCGCGGCTACGAATCGGATGCCGTCGGTATCGGCTCGCCGGGTCCGCTTGACGACGCGCGCCGCAAGGTGCTCTTCGCACCTAACATCGCCGGCTTCGACGACGCGCCGGTGGCCGACGCGCTCGAGGCGCGCCTCGGCAAGCGCGTCATCCTCGAGAACGACGCCAACGTGGCCGGTTACGCCGAGCACCTCTTCGGCGCCGCGCAGGGCCGTTACAGCAGCGTCTTCGTCACGCTCTCAACGGGCATAGGCGGGGGCCTCTTCTACGGTAAAGAGATCATCATCGGGGCGCACGGCATGGCCGGCGAGATCGGTCACATGACCATGATGGTGGGCGGCCCCATGGGCGGCGACGGCCACCCAGGCACGCTGGAGGCGCTGGCGGCCGGTCGCTCCATAGCCCGCGACGCCACTTACGCCTACAACACGCAACTGGACGCGCGCGACGTGTTCGAACGCGCCCGCGCCGGCGATCAGAAGGCGCTTGGGATCCTGGATAACGCCGCGCTCTACACGGGCATCGGCCTGGCTAACCTCGTCAAGGTCTTCGACCCCGAAGTGTTCGTTATCGGCGGTGGCCTGGCGCAAGCGGGCGAGTTCTACCTCGGGCGCGTGCGCGCGTCTTTCGAGACGTACCTGCGCGGCGGTTACCCCGTGCCGCCAATGCTGCCCGCCACCTTGGGCAGCGACGCCGGCGTGATCGGCGCGGCCGCGTTCGCGGCCAGCAAGGTGGGTAACGCGTGACTCCCGAAGTCATCTCGCTCATCCTCGCCGCGCTGCTCATCTTCGGGCTGCGCATCGTGGACGTGTCGCTCGGCACCCTGCGCATCGGTTTCCTCGTCAGGGGCGAGAGGCGCCTCGCGGGACTCTTCGGTTTCTTCGAGTCCCTCATCTGGCTGATCGCCGCCGCGCAGGTGCTCTCCAATCTGGACTCGCCCCTCAAGTTCATCGCGTACGCCGCCGGGTACGCCACGGGCACCATGCTCGGGGTCAGCATCGAGCGCTGGCTGGCGATAGGCGAGACCATCATGCGCGTGGTGTCGCCCGTGGACAGCCCGCCCGTGGAGGAGCAGCTGCGCGCCGCGGGCTTCTACGTGACGGTGCTGAACGCCCGCGGCCGTGACGGCGACGTGAGCGTCTCGTTCTCCGTGCTGCCGCGCAAGCGTATCCAGGAGGCCGTGAAGATCGTGGGCAGCGTCAACCCGCAGGCGTTCGTGACGTTCGAAGCCACCACGCCCACCAACCGCACGCCGGCCACCCCGCCCACCAAGATCATCAAGTAACGCCGCGCTGGCCACCGCGCGGGTGACCGGGGCGTTCGGCTAACGCCACCTTCGCGCCCCGCGCGTTCGGTCACCGCCACCATTGCGCCTCCGGGGCGCCCGATCACTGGGTTACCCCGGCAGCACCTTAGTCAGCGCCCCGCTGTCGTCGAGCCACACGGCTACCCGCCGGTCCAGCAGCTCGCTGGCGCGCGCTGAGGCGTCGGCCACCAGTTGCTGAGCGGCCGAAGTGACCACTACCGGGCGCGCGTCTATAGCCAGGCTGGCGGTGACGGCCAGGCGGTCCAGTAGCGCTTCCACGCGCCAGTCGTCCTGGAAGAGGTGCTTCAGCTCGAGCAGCGCGCCCCGCAGGTAGGTGGCCTGGCGCCCGTTAGGCGCGTCCGGCCGGCGGAGGGCTACCGCTGCCGGCAGCGCCGAGAGGGCGTCGTAGAAGGCGTCCACGGTCTCGTCCAGCAGGTAATGCTCGGCTATGAGCCGCAGGGCGTGCTCCTCGGCTTCCTCCACTATGTCCTCGTCCGGGTCGGCTGGGTCTAGGCCGTCGTAAGCGGCCGTGAGCTGCCTTGGCAGGTTGTTGAGCCGGTAGAACTGCTCCTCGAGGGCAGACCCCACGATGAACCCCGACCAACGCCAGCCCGCCTCTCGCAAACGCCTTATGGCCTGCAGTTCGGGTGAGAGCTGGATCTCGGCTTCCGTCAGATGAGCGAGCGAGGTTACGGGAGCGGCGTCGGGGGATCTGCGCATGCGTCAATGGTAGCCCCTCATGTGCGCCAAG
>JBBAFX010000158.1:0-5319 GCA_041655195.1 Trueperaceae bacterium | reverse complement strand
ACCGCCGCGCTAACTGCCGGCCCTTACAACTGGACGTCGTTACCCGTCGCAGGCGCTGCGTACACTCAGTCTCATGAGGATCCTCCACACCGCCGACTGGCACGCTGGCCGCACGCTCCACGGCGCCGACCGCACCCCGGAGGTGCGCGCCGCGCTTACGGAACTGGCCGACATGGCCATCTCCGAGAAGGTCGACGTGGTCGTGGTGGCGGGCGACTTGTTCGACAGCCGTAACCCCAGCGCCGCCGCCGAGGACGCCGTCTACGACTTCTTCCTCCGCACGGGCGCCGCCGGCATACCCAGCGTGGTCATAGCCGGCAACCACGACTCACCCGCCCGCTTCGACGCTGTGGCCAGCATGCTGAAGCTCACCCGCGTGCACACGGTGGGTTCGTTCCGCCCCGCCGGTCAGGGCGGCCTGCTGCAGCTCGATCTGGAGGCCGGCCGGCTGAAGGTGGCTGCGCTACCGTTCCTATCGGAGCGGCGCATGATAGACGCCGACGCCCTCCTGCACAAGGACCTCGGCGCCCAACGCGACAGCTACCGCGAGGTCATGCGCAAGCTGGTCCAGAACCTCACGCACGGTTTCGATCACGGCAGTGTGAACCTGCTCGCCATGCACACCACGTTCGAGGGCGCCACGCTGGCTAACTCCGAGTACGCCTTCCACTGCACCTCCAGCTACACGGTGCCGCCCTCCATAGTTCCCGACTCCGCCAACTACGTGGCCGTGGGGCACATCCACAAGCCGCAACCCATCGAGGGGCTACCTGAGAACAAAGCGCGCTACAGCGGCAGCCCGCTGCAACTTGATTTCGGCGAGGTTGGCGACGCCAAGTACGCCCTGCTGGTGGAGGCCGCGCCCGGCAAACCGAGCAAGGTCACACCCCTACCCATGTCGGCGGGCCGCAAGCTCTTCCGCGTGGCCGTAACCGAGGACGAGCTCGACGCCCGCTTCGACCAGATCGCCGAGCTCGACGGCTGGCTGAAGCTCGTGGTCACGCTCGAGCGGGTCCGGCCCGGCCTCAAGGAGCACCTGCAGCAGACCCTCCCGAACCTGCTCACGGTGGAGCAGGTCCTACCAGGCGAGAAAGGGCAGGACATCGAACGCATCGACCTCCGCGCCCTGTCGCTGGTGGACGCCTACCGCTCCTACCTGGTGGAGGAGAAGGGCCAAGAGAAGCCCGACCAGCTGGTAGCGCTCTTCCAAGCGCTTCATGACGAGGTCAGCGCGTGACCCCGCTCGAGCTGACGCTGGAAGGCTTCACGGTCTACCGGCAGCACACGGTCATCGACTTCAGCGGCGCCGACACCGCCCTCTTCGCCGTGACCGGCCCCACGGGGGCAGGCAAATCCACGCTGCTGGACGCCATAACTTACGTGCTGTACGGCAAGACCGCCCGGCTGGGCGCTCGTGGCCTGGGCGGCATGATCAGCCCAGGGTCAGAGTCGCTCTTCGCGCAGCTAACCTTCCGCACCGCGCGGGGCGTGTACCGCGCTACGCGTGCAGCGCAGCGCCGCGGCGGCAGCGTAGGCACCGAGGTGCGCCTGGAGGAAGCGGACGAGAGCGTCGTCGGCGGCTGGCGCCAGCTGTCCGACAGCGAGCGCGTGAAGGAAGCTAACCAGGCGCTGGAGGACATCGTGGGCCTCGATTACGAGGGCTTCACGCGTGCGGTGCTGTTGCCGCAGGGCGCCTTCGACGAGTTCCTGAGGGGCGACGCGAGCCTGCGCCGCCAGTTGCTCTCCTCGCTACTCGGCCTCGACAAGGTGGAGAGCATCCAGCGCCTGGCCAGCTCGCGCGCCAGCGAACTGAAGGGCGAGGCGGAGGCGCGCCGCACGCTCCTCAGCACCGAGTACCAGGACCTGGCGCCAGAGGCGCTGAAGCGCATGGAGGGCGAGGTCGAAGCGCTCTCCGCCGCCGTGGAAGCTGACGGCCGCGCCGCTCGCGAGCTGGAGGAGCGCCTCGGCGACTGGCGCGAGAGCGCGCGCCTGTTCGAGGAGCGCGCCAAGCTGCAGGAGCGCCGCACGCGCCTGCGGGCTGCGGCAACGCGCGTGAGCGAGGTGCGCACCCGGGCCGAAGCCGCTCAGCGCGCCGCCGGCGTGACCCCCTACGCCCAGCAGGTCGAGCAGGCCGAAGGGCGTGCCAGCAGGGCCGAAGCCGCGGTGAAAGCCCGAGAACAGGAGCTGGCCGTGGCCACCCAGGGCCTCGAGCAGGCGCGCGCAGCGGCCGAAGCCACCACAGCCGCCGGGGAGGCCACCGTGGCGGCGCTCACCGCCGAAGTCGAGGTGCTCCAAGAAGTGCTGCCCTTGGAGAGCGCCCTGACGGAGCGAGGTGGCGCGTTGACCGCTGCAGCGGGCGCCGAGCGCACGGAGTTACTCGACCCACAGCAGTGGCACGCGTGGAGCACAGCCGCCACGCTCGTCACGCCGTTCGAGCGCGCCCTCGCCGCGCACGCTACCGCCGTGAACGACCTGCAGCGGGCGAGCGCTGGGTTGGCGGCGCTGGAGACGCAAGTGGCGTCCGCCCGCACGAAACTACAGGGCCGGCTAGAGGAGGGTAAGCGCCTCCGTGAGGCCGAGACGGCCGCCAAAGCAGAACTGGAGCGCGCGCGCCGCGCCGACCTGGCTGCCGCCCTCAGGGCCGGGCTGGCGCCCGGCGACCCGTGCCCAGTGTGTGGGGGCACGGTCGGCGCGCACGACCACGGGGGTAGCGGGGTACCAACGGAGCATACCGACGCGTTCCAGGCTGCCAACCAGGCTTTGGACGCCGCAACCGCGGCGCTGGAGGCGGCCCTGAAAGGGTACGAAGCGGCACGCAACGCGCTCACCCGGCAAGAAGCCGACCTGACCAACGCGCAGGAGCGCCGTAGCAGCGCGGTAGCGGGCGTGAAGCGGGCAGCGCTGGCTGTTAACGAGGCGGTGCACGACCTCGAGAAGCACGGAGTTACGCCAGCCGCCGCTACCGGTGCGCCCGCTGAAGACCCAGTACTGGCGGACGTGGCAGCGGTGCGTTACGAAGCGGGCGCTGGCCAGCGGCTCAGGGCCGAGCTGACGGCCCGGCAGTCGGCCGCACTGGCAGCGCACGCTGCCGCCCTGCTGCAACGCTTGCAGGGCGCTGGCTTGCAGCTCGAGCAGCAGGAGGGCCTGCGGGCCCGGCTGGAGCGCCGACGCCGCGAGCTCGAAGCCGAGCGCAGCAAGGCCGAGGAGCACAAGAAGCGCTTGGACGGCGCCACCAAGGAGGTGGACGTAGCCCAGGCACGCCTAAGCGACGCCACCGAGGCGCACGCAGCGAACGTGCAGGACCTGAAGCAGGCGCAGGCCGCGCGGGTCGACGCCGCAACGGCAGCCGGTTTCAGCTCGCCTGCAAGCGCAGCGGCGGCCGCCCTGCCGCCCGCTGAACTGCAGGCACTGGAGGCCGAGGTCAGGGCGCACGAGCAGGAGGCGGCGCAGGTCGACCAGCGCGACGTGGAGCTAGCCGCCCTGCTGGCGGAGCGGCAGCCGCTGCCTGACGCCCCGGCCGGCACCGAAGCACAACTGGATCACGCCCGCGAACTGATCGGTGCAGCGCAGACGGAACTAAGGGAACGCCAGACGGCCCTGGAGGCGAACCAGCAGCGCCTCGGCGCCGAACGCGGCCGCCTGCAGCAGGCGCGCGAGCGGTTAAAGCGCTCGGTGGAGTTACGCCGGGAACTGAAGGAACTAGAGGACCAGCACGCGCTCTACCACCAGCTCAACACCGACCTGCACGGCAACCGCTTCCCGGAGCACCTCCTCACCCAGGTGCAACAGGTGCTAGCGCGGCGCGCTTCGGCCATCCTGCAGCTTGTTACCGACGGGCGCTACGACCTGCGCCTCGAGGCGGGCGATTACCTCGTGGCGGACGCCTGGGCCGGCGGCGAGCTGCGTTCGGCCCGCACCCTGTCCGGGGGCGAAAGCTTCGTGGCGAGCCTAGCGTTAGCGTTGGCGCTCTCCGACACCCTGGCGGGCAGCGCGGCGCTGGGGGCGCTCTTCCTGGACGAAGGCTTCGGCACGCTCGACCGCGTGACGCTCGACGCCGTGACGGCCGTGCTCGAATCCCTCACCACCGAGGGGCGCATGGTGGGGGTCATCACGCACGTGCCCGAACTGAGCGCGCGCCTACCTGCCAGGCTCGTGGTCACGAAAGGGCCAGGCGGCTCCACCGTGGCGTGGGACACGTGAACGGCTAGTAACGAGTTGTTGGGGAGGGGAGAACCCCGCTGGCCGCAGCGGTCAGTTGGTCGGGTCGTCGGTCTCGCCTACGGGCGCGCCGCCGCGCTTAACGTCGGGCCGCGCGGCTGTGCCGGGCTTACCTGACTCCGCGACCTTGACCGTGTCCGCGACCTTGACCGTGTCCGCGACCTTGACCGTGTCCGCGACCTTGCCAGAATCAGCGGCCTTGCCCGGCTCCGAGGGCCTGGCGGCTTCCTCGGGCTGGCCCGGGAGCTGCTGGATCTCCTCGATGAAGCGGTCCACGGAGTCGAAGTCGTGGTACACGCTCAGGAACCGTATGTAGGCCACGGCGTCGGCTTCCTGCAAGAACTTCAGCACCCGGCGGCCGATCTCCTCGCTCGAGATCTCGGGCGCGTTCGTCTCGTCCTCGAAACCGTAAGCGAACTCGCGGATCTGCTTCTCGCTGACGGGCCGCTTGTTGGCGGCTATGCGCAGCTTGCCCAGGAGCTTGTCGGGATCGAACGCCTCCAGCCGGCCGGTGCGTTTACGCACCATGAGCGCCTCGAACTGCGCGCGCTCGTAAGTGGTGAAGCGGCGCGAGCACGAAAGGCACTCACGGCGGCGCCTGATGGCGGCACCCTCGTCTGACGGCCGCGAGTTGATCACGCGGGTGTCGTCGGCTGAGCAGTAAGGGCAGCGCACGCTAACTTACCTGCGGGGTTCGTCCAGCGAGCCGCGGTGGTCATCGTCGTCCTCAACATGGTTGAGGCTGGCGAGGTCGCCATACAGGTCCTTGGCGCTCTCGTGACCGGAAGCGTACGCGTCGGTGTCGAGCGGATCGTCGTTAGCGACCAGGTGACGCAGCGCGGGTCCCTCCGGCAGGCCCAGGTCGTATGCCCAGCCCTCCGAATCGTCGTGGTCGTCGTGGTCGTCGTGGTCGTCGTAAGCGTCGTACTCGTCGTAACCGTACTCGTCATCCGCGTAAGCGGCCGTGGTATCCGCGCCACCGTAATCTTCACTCTCGCCGTGTGACCAGACGTGGTTGCCACTGCCGAGGGGGTAACGGCGCGTGGAGCCGCGCGGCTGGTAAGCGCCGCCGCCATGGTCGGCTTGGTCATCGGTGTCGGC